>JBFHEQ010000048.1:0-11953 GCA_041584075.1 Hydrogenophaga sp. | reverse complement strand
GTCAACGGCGCCCCAACCTACTGCTACACCGGCGGCAAGCCCTTCAATCCCGCCCAACCGACCGTGGTGTTCATCCATGGCGTGCTCAACGACCACAGCGTCTGGATCCTCCAGAGCCGTTATCTGGCCCACCACGGCTGGAACGTGCTCGCGGTGGATCTGCCCGGCCACTGCAAGAGCGAGGGTGACGCGCCAGCCACAGTCGAGGCCGCGGCCGATTTCATCGCGGCTTTGCTCGACGCAGCCGGCGTCCAACAAGCCGCCTTGGTCGGCCACAGCTGGGGCTCACTGATCGCGCTGGAAGCCGCTGCCCGCCTGAAAGAGCGCGTGACCCATCTGGCCCTGGTCGGCACCGCCTACCCCATGAAGGTGTCACCGGCGCTGATCGAAGCCTCATTGAACGACCCGGTCAAAGCCATGACCATGGTCAACGTGTTTTCACGCAGCACCCTGGCGGCCCCTCCGTCCGCACTCGGACCCGGCACCTGGGTCTACGGCGCTGGCATGGCGCTGGGCCGCCGTGTGCTCAACAGCAACACCCAGGTCAACGTCTTTCACCGCGGCTTTGTGGCCTGCGACAGCTATGCCAATGGCGAAGCCGCCATGGCTCAGCTCACCTGCCCGGTGTTGTTCCTGCTGGGTGCAGTCGACCAGATGACCACGCCCAAGGCCGCGCAAGGCCTGATCAAAGTCGCCCAGTCATCGGGGAAAACCCACCAGGTGGTCAAGATCCCGGTGGGACACAATCAAATGACCGAGGCGCCCGACGCGACACTGTTTGCGCTGCGCGACTTCCTGAATCGGTGACTCACGGCATGAGCGTGCCCTTGGTCACCGTACCCCACCGACCAGCGAGACGGGCACGCAATCCAGCCGCTGCCGACTGTAGCGATCCCAGCCATTTTGAACCGGCCCGCGGAACAACCAGCGGCTGCAATTCATAGGCGCTATAGCTCAGCATGCCTGCGGGGTCCGATCGCGGCTCGGCATCAGCGCCTATGACCACCCAGTCCTGCTTCAAATCGATGCAATCGCCCGGGACCAAAAACAGGTCCTGTGCCACGTTGGGCTGGGTCAGCCACAAGCGCCCGCACACGACCCGAAGGCGCAGGCCTTCATGGGCGTGGATCAAACGGGTCTGGTGGGGCAGCAGTCGGGTCTGAGGTGCAGTGATGCGGCGCATGGGGGCCTCCTGTGAACAAGGCTCAACTGTCCAGCAACCCCTTGCTGTCCGAAAGGCGCACACGGCCGAAAACCTGTCCCGACCACCGCCCTTTCAGCCCATTCTGTGTGGTTCAAATCATGACCATCTGTCATGGTCGCCCACAGCGCTCGCGGGCAGGCGCGACCTGCCCGTCAGTTAGCATGGGCAGACATGTCCGCCATGCTCCCGCCCACCGTGCTGCGCGCCGGATCAGAGCCCGCTTCGCCGCCTCTCTCTCCGCTGTACCAGCGGATCGCGCAAGCGCTGGCGCAGCTCATCCACAGCGGCGCCTTCAAAGCGGGTCAACGTCTGCCCTCGGTGCGCGACACCGCGCTGGCGCAAGGCGTGTCCATTTCCACCGCCATGCTGGCCTACCGGCAGCTGGAAGAAGAAGGCCTCGCACATGCGCGCCCCAGAGCAGGCTACTTTGTCCGCCGTACCCTGCGCATCGCGCAACCCTCGCCCAGTGCGCCCCCCCAGCGGAGCTTCTCGCTGGCCCGCCACAGCCGATCCGAATCGTTCGCGCTGCTCTACCAGCCGGGCGACCGGGCCAGCTTCGGCGGGTTCACGCCGCAAAGCAACGGTCTGTTCGACGAGCGGCGCCTGCGCGTGGCCATTTCACGGGCCTCGCGTGTCCATCGGCACAGCCTGACGGAATACAACAAAGCCGATGCCGGTCGCCCTGCGCTGCGCCAGGCTGTGGCCCGACGTGCCTTGCACATGGGCTGTACCCTGGATGCCAACGACATTGTCATCACCGCCAGCTGCACACAGGCGGTCAGCCTGTGCCTGAGAGCCGTGACGGTGCCAGGCGATCTGGTGGCACTGGAATCACCCACGTTTTTTGGCTACCTCGATCTCCTGGAGTCACTGGGATTGCGGGTGCTGGAAATCCCCACCCACCCGCGCACCGGCCTGTCCTTGCCCGCGCTGGAGCTGGCGCTGGACACACAGCCGATCAAGGCGGTCTTGACGACCCCCACGCTGTCGAATCCGCTGGGGTCCATCTTGCCGCTGGCGTCCAAACAGAAGCTGGTGCGCCTGCTGGCCCAGCGCGGCGTGCCCCTGATCGAAGACGTGGTCTTCAACGACTTGCTGGCCGGCGATGAGCGGCGCAAGGCCGCCAAATCGTTTGACACAGAGGGCGGCGTCATGGTCTGTGGGTCGTTCGCCAAAACCCTTTCGCCCGGCTTGCGGCTCGGCTGGGTCGACGGTGGGCGATGGCGCCAGACCATTGCCATCCACAAGCGCCTGCAAGGCGCTGCCACCAACGCCGTGCTGGAAGAGGCGCTGGCCGACCTCCTCACCCAGGGCACCTACGAGGCCCATCTGCGCCGGCTGACCAGTCAAATGGCCTTGCGCCGCCATGAAGCGCGCCACCTGATCGCGCACCATTTTCCGGTCGGCACACGGGTCAGCAATCCGCCCGCCAGCGATACCCTCTGGCTGGAACTGAACCCCGCCATGGACACCATGGCCCTGTTTCACCGCTGCGCAGCCGAAGGCATCACCTTCGGCCCCGGCCAGTTGTTCACCGCCACCGACCGCTACCGCAACTGCATGCGCCTGAGCTTCTCTGGCCCCTGGGATACCCAGGCCCAGGCCGCCCTGGTTCGCATTGGCGAAGTCGCCCGCGAGATGCTGCGCAACCTCCCTGAAAATCGGCAGGTCGGCGCAGCACGGCGCGCATAGTGTTGGCACTTGTGGGACTCGCACAAAGCCCTTCGCGACGCCACAATGACACCCTATGCAAGCCAGCGAAATAACCCTTCCCATGAGTGCAGAACGTGCACGCGACATCGCGCGCCGACTGGACCTGCGTACCCTGCCACCCGACTTCCTGGCCAACCCCTACCCGGTCTACGCCACACTCCGCGAAACCGAGCCCATCAGGCACATGCCCGACGGCTCGGTCTTTCTCACGCGCCATGCGGATCTGATGGCAGTCTACCGGGATGCGCAACACTTCAGTTCCGACAAACACGTGGAGTTCGCACCCAAGTACGGCGTGGACGCCCCGCTCTTTGAACACCACACCACCAGCCTGGTGTTCAACGATCCGCCGCTGCACACCCGCGTGCGCAAGCTCATCATGGGCGCACTCACCCGCCGGGCCATTGCCGACATGGAGCCGGGCCTGGTCAGCCTGGTGGACAGCCTGCTCGACCGCATCGAATCCCAAGGGGGCGGCGACTTGATCGAGGACTTTGCCTCGGCCATTCCCGTGGACATCATCGGCAACCTGTTGGGCATCCCGCCCGGCGATCGGGGCCCGTTGCGCGACTGGTCGCTCGCCATTCTGGGCGCACTGGAGCCGACCATCACGCCCGAGCAACAAAGGCTGGGCGACCAGAGCGTGACCGACATGCTGACCTACCTCAAGACACTGGTGGCCGAGCGCCGCAAACAACCCGGCGATCCGGAGCGCGACGTGCTCACCCGCCTGATCCAGGGCGAAGCCAACGGTGAACAACTGAGCGAGGTCGAGTTGCTGCAAAACTGCATCTTCCTGCTCAACGCCGGTCACGAAACCACCACCAACCTGATCGGCAACGGGCTCATCTTGCTGCAGGAGTTTCCCGAGGCCAAAACCACGTTGCTGCAGGACATGGCCGGTACCGCCTCCGATGCAGCGGCCCAGGAGGCCGTGCTCTCGCTGGCGGTGGACGAGTTCCTGCGCTTTGAGTCATCCAACCAGCTGGGCAACCGCCGCGTGGTGCAGCCCACACAACTGGGTGGGCTGGATCTGCCTGTCGGTACCCTGGTCACACTGTGCATCGGTGCGGCCAACCGCGATCCGGCAGTCTTCGAGAATCCCGAAACCCTTGATCTGCAACGGTCGCCCAACAAGCACCTGGCATTCGGTTTCGGCATCCACCAGTGCGCCGGTCTGAGTCTGGCCAGGCTGGAAGGCCGCATCGCGATTGGCCGCTTTTTGCAACGCTTCCCCGGCTACCGGTTGTCAGCACCACCCGTGCGGGGCGGTCGCGCACGTTTCAGGGGCTTCTTGCACGCTCCCTTCACCACGACCTGAACCGCCGCTACCCCAACTCTGTTCAGCAGCCGATCCGGCAGACCCATAAAAGGAGACCCCCTTGAGCGAAGCCCCCGCCCCATCCGCACCCGCTTCAGCGGCACATTTCCAGACCTTTTCCGAGTTTTACCCTTTTTACCTGGGCGAACACAGCGACCGGAACTGCCGCCGCCTGCACTTCCTGGGCAGCAGTCTGGGCCTGGTCTGCCTGGCCATGGTGGTGGTCACCGGCTCGCTGCTGTTCCTGGCTTACGGCCTGCTCGCCGGCTACGCCTGCGCCTGGGTCGGCCACTTCGTGTTTGAGAAGAACAAACCCGCGAGCTTCAAACGCCCGCTTTACAGTTTCATGGGCGACTGGGTGATGTACAAGGACATGTGGCTGGGCAAAGTGAAACTCTGACCGGCGCATGCTCTGCAGTCACCGAACCGCTGAGGCCAGATCGAGAGCGGGGCAAATGGCTGTTCGCAGGTCCTGCAACACGGCGGTCTCCTTGCGTCAACGCGCGGTGGCCCGGGCGTGGGGTAACGTTTTTGACGCGCCGGATGCCAGCGCGTCGGCCACCGACATGTGGTTCCAGCCACTGGCCGTCCAGAACACCTGGGTGCTGGCTTCACGACCCAGCAGCAAACGCTCAGCCAACCCGGCCATCGGCATGTGTTCAAGGTCCAGCAGCAACACATAGCGCTCATCTTCTTCGTTCAAACGGGCCAGCCAGTCCATCGCCACCATGTGGCCGGCCGGGCCCTCGAGGTTCAAAGGGTCCACCCGCAGTCTCTGAGCAATCCCCTCCAGGCTCAGGCCACGGGCATCGCCCGCACGGGCCTGGTGCAAAAGCTGCAACATCTCCAGCGCGAGCATGAAGCTCCATCCCGGGGTGTCGGCCCGGCGGGCGATGCCCGACAGCAGGCTGGGCAGATAAGCGGTCACCACTGCGCCCAGCAACACGATCACCCAAGCCAGATAGATCCAGACCAGCAGGATGGGTACGCTGGCAAACGTGCCATAGACCACCGAGTACGTCGGCACAGACGAGAGGTACCAGGCCAGCAGTTTCTTGGCCAGCTCCAGCCCGACCGCCACAAACAGCCCGCCCACCAGCGCGTGGCTCCACCGCACCCGCGTGTTGGGTACATAGCGGTAAAGCGCCGCCACCCCCACGCCCATCAACACAAACTGCAAGGTGCTGAGCAAGAGATTCACCGCGCCCGGCAAGGTGTTCACAAACCCTTTGGACGCCGACAATGCGTAAGAAGTCAGGCTGAGGCTGCCGGCCAGCAGCAGCGGGCCCAAGGTGAGCACCGCCCAATACACCAGCACACGTTGTGTGAAGGGCCGACTCTTGCGCACCCGCCAGATGTCGTTGAGCTTGCGATCGATGGTGAGGATCAACGCCAACGCCGTGACCAGCAAGGCGATGGCGCCCGCCCAGCCCATCTCGCCAGCCTTGGCCGCAAACTGGTTGAGGTAACTCAGCACCTGTTTGGCGATGTTGTCGGGGACCAGGCTCTGGACCAGCCACTTCTGCACATTGTTCTGCAGCCGCGCGAACATGGGAAAGGCACTGAAAATGGCCAACGCCACGGTGAACAGCGGCACCAGGGAAATCGTGGTGGTGAACGTCAGGCTGCTGGCGGTCACCCCCAGGCGGTCTTCGTCGAAGCGCTCACGCAGGGTGGCGACCGTGTTGCGCCACGGGAAGCTCAGCGTGTCACGCCACAAGGTTTGCAACAGGGTTTCCAGCTGCTGCCAACGTTCGTTCAGGGTCATCCCGGTATCATCCCAGATTGTTCCGTTTCCCACGCGTGTCCATGAAGGCACCCGCTGCAGGCGGACTGCGCTTTCGAGTGGTCCTGAAGCCCACACAGCCCGCCCCGAGGGCTGCCTCCTCCGGTCCGCGTTGCCCCGAACGCACCCCGACTTCCTCTGTTACGCCCGCATTCCATGCCAGACACCACCGTGCTCCCGACCATCGACACAGCCGCCACCGCCCGCACCGTTGCCTTCACCCGTGTACTCGCCGTGGGCAGCCTGATGGGGCTGATTGTGTTGGGCCTGCTGTGGGAGATGTGGCTCGCCCCTTTGCGCCCCGGCGGTTCCTGGCTGGTGCTCAAGGTCTTGCCCCTCACCCTGCCCCTGGCTGGCTTGCTGAAGAACCGCATGTACACCTACCGCTGGGTGAGCCTGGTGGTGTGGCTCTACTTCACCGAAGGCGTGGTACGCGCCTGGAGCGACACCGGCCTGTCGGCAGCGCTGGCGGGCCTTGAAGTGGCATTGTGTGTGGCGTTATTCATCGCCTGCGCCCTGCACGTGCGCACCCGCCTGAAAGCCGCAGGCCCCGAGGCCGTCGAAGCAGACAAAGTGCAACACGCCGCCGCCATTGGCGCGGCCGCCGACCCCGTCAAACCCGCAAAGCCATAAAGCCATGAAACCCACCCTGATCGAGCAACTGCGCACTGCCGTGGGTGACGCCCACGTTCTGACCCATGACGATCCCGCAGCCGACCTCAGCGCCTGGGAAAACGACTGGCGCAAACGCGCCCAGGGTCGCGCACTCGCCATCGTTCGCCCTGGCAACACGGCTGAAGTGGCCGCCGTGGTGAAAGCCTGTGTCGCGGCGGGCACCAGCATCGTGCCCCAGGGTGGCAACACCGGCCTGGTTGTGGGCTCGGTGCCCGACGACACGGGCACCCAGGTGGTCCTGAGCCTGGGCCGCATGCAGGCCGTGCGGTCGCTGGACGCCGACAACCTCACCATCACGGTGGAGGCGGGCTGCATTCTGCAAAACCTCCAGACCGCCGCAGACAACGCGGGCTTCCTGTTCCCGCTCAGCCTCGCCGCCGAAGGCAGTTGCACCATTGGCGGCAACCTCGCCACCAACGCGGGAGGTACCCAGGTGGTGCGCTACGGCAACGCCCGCGATCTTTGCCTGGGGCTGGAAGTCGTGACCGCGCAAGGTGAGATCTGGCACGGGCTCGGCGGCTTGCGCAAGGACAACACCGGCTACGACCTGCGCGACCTCTTCATCGGCAGCGAAGGCACACTGGGCATCATCACCGCCGCCACGCTCAAGCTCTACCCCCAGCCGGCCGCGCAGCTCACGGCATGGGCTGCTGTGCCGTCGCTGGAAGCGGCGGTTGCCTTGCTGGGCCTGGCCCACCGGCAGCTCGGCGCCGGCCTGACCGGCTTTGAAGTCATGGGCCAGTTCGCCCTCAGCCTGGTCAACAAACACTTCCCGGCGCTGCGGGTCCCCTTCATGGACGCAGGCCACCCACAGACACCTCTCTACGGCGTGCTGCTGGAAAACAGCAGCAGCGAGTCGGAAACCCACGCAAGGGAAAGGCTGGAATTCCTGCTGGAAACCGCCTTCGAAGAGGCCGTGGTGAGCGACGCCGTGGTGGCCGAAAGCCTGGCGCAAGCACAGGGCCTCTGGCACATCCGCGAGAGCATTCCGCTGGCCCAGGCCGAAGAAGGCCTCAACATCAAGCACGACATCAGCGTCCCGGTCTCTCGCATTCCGGCCTTCTGCGCCGAGACCGATGCGCTGCTGCAACGGGAGATTCCAGGTGTTCGCTTGGTGAACTTCGGCCACCTGGGCGACGGCAACCTGCATTACAACGTGCAAGCGCCAGAGGCTGAAGATGCCGGTGCGTTCCTCCATCGGGAGGAGGCGCACGTCAACTCACTGGTGTTCGACGCCGTGGCGCGCTACGATGGCAGCATCAGCGCCGAGCACGGCGTAGGCAGTCTGAAGGCGGCCAAGTTGCCGCACTACAAGGACCCTGTCGCGCTGGCTCTGATGCAAGCCATCAAACAGGCATTGGATCCGCATCACCTCATGAACCCCCGACGCGTTCTGCTGCTATGACCCCCCGTTGCGCCATCGCCTTGCTGGTCTGGCTGGCGTTGCCAGCCCAGGCCACCACGGCCGATGCGCCAGCGGTGCGGTGGCGTCAGCAGGCCCTGGCCCTGGAGCATGGCGAGGGTATGCCCCGTGACCTGGAGGCGGCTGCCAACCTGTATTGCAAGGCGGCTGTGGCCGGCGACATGCAGGCCCAATACCATCTGGGGTGGATGTACACCAATGGCCGCGGCATGGAGCGCAACGACGCTCACGCCGCGTTCCTGTTCCGCCGGGCGGCCGCCCAGGGACACGAGCCCTCGCGCAACTTGCTCGCCACCATCAGCCCTGAAAGCACCAGGCCGCCATGTGTGATCCGGATCGAAACTGAAAAGGCCGAGCTGTTGGCAAGTGAGCAGGCAGAGGCCGATGCAGCCGCCCGGAAAGCAGCGGAAAGCGAATCCCTGGAGAAACGCTATCGCGCGCTCATCGACAACGCCCAGCGGCGCAAAATCTTTGCCATCGTCCAGCGGCTGGCTCCCGAATACGGAATCCACCCTGCACTGGCCGTCGCGCTGATCCGAGCCGAATCCAATTTTGATCCACAGGCCGTGTCAAACAAGAACGCTCAAGGCCTGATGCAGCTGATTCCCGCTACGGCGGCGCGTTTCCGGGTCAAAAAACCGTTTGACCCCGAACAGAATATTCGCGGCGGCATGGCCTACCTGCGCTGGCTGCTGGCCTACTTTCAGGGTGACGTGGACCTGACGGTGGCGGCCTACAACGCCGGGGAAGGTGCGGTTGACCGTTTCGGGGGCGTTCCTCCCTACCCTGAGACCCGCAGCTATGTGAGGCGCATCCGCGAAGTGTTTCACCCAACGACGCACCCGTTCGATCAACGCATCACCCAGCCGTCGCCTGAATTCCCGCGACTCCTGTCCAAGCACCCCTGAATGCCCGTGGCAACTCGCCCTTGACAGCCCAGGAGCCCCGATCCGCACGACTGTGCATGCGCCACCTGCTCCTGCTCGGCATCATCTATCTGTCGTTCATCAGTCTGGGCTTGCCCGATGCCGTGATGGGCGTGGCCTGGCCGGCCATGCGCCTGCAGATGGACCAGCCCCTGGCCGCCGTGGGCATCCTCACCATCACCATGATGGCCAGTGCGGTCACCAGCGCCTGGCTCACGCCGGGACTGGTCAAACGGCTGGGCACAGGTGCCGTGGTGGCCGGCAGTTGCACCTTGACCGGCCTTGCCCTGTGGGGGTTCTCGGTCGCTCCGTCGTTTGGCTGGCTGGTGCTGCTGGCGCTCCCCTTGGGAGCCGGTGGCGGTGCCGTGGATGCCAGCATGAACCAGTTCGTGGCAGCCCACTACACCTCGCGCCACATGAACTGGTTGCACGGCTTCTGGGGCGTCGGCGCTGCGACTGGGCCGATGATCATGGGACTGGCCCTGGCGAGCACAGGCGGTTGGTCAGCGGGCGCCCGGTACATCGGTTTCGTCCAGCTGAGCTTTGGCGTGCTTTTGTGGCTGGCATTGCCCCTGTGGCGCCGCAGCCCGGGCAAGTCTGCGGCACCAGAAGCACCAAAAGCACCAGTAGCACCTGAGGGAGCGGGCATGCGCGAAGCGCCTCACGCATTCAAGCCATTGCAGAAGGAAGCCCTGTGGCTCTCGCCCCTGTGCTTCCTGTTGTACGTCGCCGCCGAAATGGGCACCTATCTGTGGGCTGCGAGCCTGCTGGTGGACCAGCGCGGCGTCAGCCTGCCCGAGGCCGGCGTCTGGGTCTCGGTGTACTTTGGCGCCATCACGGTCGGACGCTTCAGCGCCGGCTTGATCGCCAACCGCCTGGGGAACCGGCGCTTGATCACCCTGGGCATCGTCATGGCCACCACAGGTGCCACGCTGTTCGCCTGGTCCGCCCTGCCCCACGGGGTCAACCTTGCGGGTCTCGTCTTGATGGGGCTGGGCTGCGCACCCGTCTTTCCTTCGCTCATGCATGAAACCGCGCGCCGCTTTGCGCCTGACGTGGCGAGCAAAGCAATCGCCTGGCAGATGATGGCATCCTACGCCGGCGGGTCGGTAATACCGGCCGCCTTTGGTTTGATCGCCACCTGGCTGGGACTGGGCGCGGTGATGCCCATGGTGGTGCTGATGTTGATGTGCCTCGGCCTGGCCGTGCGCAGACTCAACCAGTTGACCTGAGCCACCGACTCATCCGCCACGCAGGCTCAGCTCTTGTCAGCCAACCGCGCTTCGTTGATCGCATGCGCCCGAACCGCTGCCGGCCGAACCTGCAAGCGGTGGGCATAGGCCTCAAAGACCGGGCGCTTCTCCAGAGTGCCAAACTGCAAACCCCACATCACACTGGAGCCCACGTAAACGTCCGCCGCTGTGAAACGCTCCCCACACACATGGGATGAGGCACTCAAAGCCAGCTCCAGCGCGTTCAACGTGTCCTCGTAACAGCCAAAACCCACCATGGCCTCGCGCCCCTCGGGCACAACCCAACCCAGCGAGCGCGCCACCACGGCCTGCTCCAGCGGCCCAGCCGCAAAAAACAGCCAGCGGTGGTAAGCCGCGCTTTCAGGCGTGCCCGGGGCGGGACGCAACCCCTGCTGGGGGAATGCATCGGCCACATAGGCACATATGGCTGCGGCCTCGGTGATCACGGAGCCACCGTGCTTCAAAGCAGGCACCTTGCCCATGGGATTGATGGCCAGGTAATCCGGCGCTTTCATGGAGGAGCCGTATTCCAGCCAGACGGTTTCGTAGGGCAGGCCCAACTCTTCCATCATCCAGTGAGCGATCCGGCCCCTGGACTGGGGGTTGGTGTAAAGCGTCAGCGTGTGCATGGTAAGCGCTCCTTGGGTCAATCGGCAGGGATCGGACATGGTACCGCCAGGCCGTGCACAATCGGAGATTGCCTTGCCACCAACGATACCTGTCATGACCGATCTTGCTGCCCGCCCCGTTCGCTCCCAGTACGAAGACTTCATGCGCCACGTGTTCACCCAGGGTGTGCAAAAAGGCGACCGCACCGGCACGGGCACCACCAGCGTTTTCGGCCACCAGATGCGCTTCGACCTCAACGAAGGCTTCCCCCTGGTGACCACCAAAAAGGTGTTCCTCAAGGCCATCATTGTTGAGCTGTTGTGGTTTCTGCGCGGCGACAGCAATGTGAAGTGGCTGCAGGAGCGGGGTTGCACCATCTGGGACGAATGGGCCCGCGAAGACGGCAGCCTGGGGCCTGTGTATGGCGTGCAGTGGCGCAGCTGGCCCACGCCTGGTGGTGGGCACATCGACCAGATTGCCGACGTCATCCAGACACTCAAGAACAACCCCGATTCGCGCCGCATCATCGTCAGCGCCTGGAACGTGGCCGAGCTCTCCCAGATGGCCTTGATGCCCTGCCACGCCTTCTTCCAGTTTTATGTGGCGCCCGCCACCGAGCCCGGCGGCCGGGGCAAGCTCAGCTGCCAGCTCTACCAGCGCAGCGCCGACGTCTTCCTGGGCGTTCCCTTCAACATCGCCAGCTACGCCCTGCTCACCCACATGGTGGCCCAACAATGTGACCTCGACGTGGGCGACTTCATCTGGACGGGTGGCGACTGCCACATCTACAGCAACCACCACGAACAGGTGGCGCTGCAGCTCAGCCGCTCGCCCATGGCCTACCCCACGCTGCGCATCAAGCGCCGCCCCGATTCGATCTTCGACTACAACCTGGAAGACTTCGAAGTGGTGGGCTACGAACACCACCCCGCCATCAAGGCCCCTGTCGCGGTCTGAGGTGGTGGCCCCCACGCTCCACCGCTGTGCGGGTCGCTGCCCCCCGAGGGGGCTGATCCGGCTTGGGGCGGCCCTGCGCCGGATCG
>JBFHEQ010000047.1:0-12188 GCA_041584075.1 Hydrogenophaga sp. | reverse complement strand
GAAGAAGGCGCCGACATCGTGGGCCTGTCGGGCCTGATCACGCCCAGCCTGGAAGAGATGCAATACGTGGCCGGGGAAATGCAGAAAGACGGGCATTTCCGTGACGCCAAGATTCCGCTGTTGATCGGCGGCGCCACCACCAGCCGCGTGCACACGGCGGTGAAGATTGCGCAGCACTACGAAGGCCCTGTGGTGTACGTGCCCGATGCCTCGCGCAGCGTGAGCGTGGCGCAGAGCCTGATCGGTGACGGCCGTGTGCAGTACATCGCCGAGCTCAACGCCGACTACGAGCGCGTGCGCACGCAACACGCCAACAAGAAGCAGGTGCCCATGTGGCCGCTGGACAAAGCCCGCGCCAACAAGACGCCGTTGGACTGGACCGCCTACCAGCCCGTGAAGCCCAAGTTCATCGGCAAGCGGGTGTTCAAGAATTTTGATCTCGCCGAGCTGGCTCAGTACATCGACTGGGGCCCGTTCTTCCAGACCTGGGACCTCGCCGGCCCTTACCCGGCGATCCTGACCGACGAAGTGGTGGGTGAGCAGGCGAGCAAGGTGTTTGCCGATGCGCATGCCATGCTCAAAAAAATCATCGAAGGCCGCTGGCTCAGCGCCAACGGCGTGATCGGCCTGTACCCGGCCAACACGGTGAACGATGACGACATCGCCCTCTACACCGACGAGAGCCGCAGCACCGTGGCGCTGACCTGGCACGGCCTGCGCCAGCAAACCGAGAAGCAGGCAATCGACGGCCCGGACGGAAAGCCGATGATGCGCCCCAGCCGCTGTCTGGCGGACTTCGTCGCGCCCGAGGGCGAGGCCGAAGACTACGTGGGCCTGTTTGCCGTGACCGCCGGTCTGGGCGTGGAGAAAAAGGAGCAGCAGTTCCTCGACGCCCACGACGATTACAACGCGATCTTGTTCAAGTCGCTGGCCGATCGCCTGGCCGAGGCGTTTGCCGAGTGTCTGCACAAAAAAGTGCGCACCGACCTGTGGGGTTATGCCGCCAACGAGACGCTGGACAACGAAGCGCTGATCAAGGAACAGTACCAGGGCATCCGCCCGGCGCCCGGTTACCCGGCCTGCCCCGACCACTCGGTCAAGCGCGCCATGTTTGCCTTGCTGGACTGCGACCACATCGGCATGGGTCTGACCGAAAGCCTGGCCATGACACCAGCGGCCAGCGTGAGCGGTTTCTACCTGGCCCACCCTGAAAGCACGTATTTCAACGTCGGCAAGGTGGGCGACGACCAGGCCATGGACCTGGCCGCGCGCAGTGGCGTGGCCGAGAGCGAACTGCGGCGCTGGCTGGGCACGGGTCTGTAAACCCGGGGCATGGCGGTGAAGCTGTGTCGTTCCCTGTCGGCCGGGCAGGGCGCGGATCTGACGAACCGTGTTCGAGTGGCAGGGTGGGCACAGGATGGGTTTCCCTGTCGTGGGGATTGCGCGATGATGTGTTCTCGGCGCCCTTGTCGGGGCGCCTCATCCAGCGTCAGGAGGCACCATGTTGCGGAAAAAGACCATTCGGGGCGTCCGCCTTCTGGCCTGGGTCCGGGGGCTGACAGCCTGTTTCATCCTGCCCGGTTTGTTGTCTGCGTGCGGAGGCAGCGACAACACGGCTGAGGTGCAGCGTCAGCGGGCGACCGGGGTCGATGCGCCGGCTCTGGCGAGTCAGGTCAGAAGCGAGCACTGGGCCCAGGCTGCGGCCTTGAACACCCGGACCCTGAGGGACGCCGAGGCGGCACCAACCCGGCCTGTATCGGCGGTGGAGCGCCGAAAAGCGGCCGGCACTGGCACCATGCACCCCGTTTTCCGCTTCTACAACCCTGTTGCGGCGGTGCATTTCTACACCATCAGTGCAACCGAGCGCGACCAGGTCATTCGCACCCTGCCCGGGTACCAGTACGAGGGGCAGGCGTTTTCGGCCAGCGTGACTGCGGCGCCCGGCCTGAGCGCCGTTCACCGCTTTCTCAACACGAGCAATGGCGTGCATTTCTACTCCATCAGTGCCGAAGAGCGGACCTATATCCGGGACAACCTGCCCATGTACCGTGACGAAGGTGTGGCCTATTACGCCAGCCAGGTCGCAGCCCCAGGGTTCAGCGCCTTGTACCGGTTTTTTGTGCTGGCCCAGGGGGTGCACTTTTACACGGCCAGTGCGGCCGAAGCGGCGAGTGTCCGGGCCTTTCCGTCGGTCTATCGCGATGAGGGTGTGGGGTATCACGTGGGGCCCGTCATCGCGGACACCGGCACGTCCGATTCGCCCTGTGAGTCGGCTACCGGGCGGGTGTTGACCGTGGGCCCGGGGAAAACCTACGCCGGTCCCGGTGCGGCCGCTTTGGCGGCAGTGGCCGGCGATGTCATCAAGATCGACGCGGGTGAATACCGGGGCGACGTGGCATTCTGGTTCGCCGACAACCTGACCATCTGCGGGGTGGGTGGGCGTGCGCGTTTGTATGCCGACGGACAAAATGCTGGCGGCAAAGCGATATGGGTGGTCAGAGGCAACAACATCACGATCGCCCATGTGGACTTCCACGATGCCAAAGTGAGCGATCAAAATGGCGCCGGCATCCGTGCCGAGCACACCGGCGGATTCCTGCGCATCATCGACAGTGGGTTCTACGACAATGAAAACGGCATCCTGGCCGCCGACGGCCCCACCACCATCCTGATTGAACGATCGGAATTCGCCCGCAACGGCACCGGTCTGCCCAATGGACAGACCCACAACATCTACATCAACCACATCGACTCGGTGAGGGTCACGGCCAGCTTTTTCCACCAGGCCAGATACGGGCACAACTTCAAGAGCCGCGCCAGGGAAACGGTGATTGAAAACAGCTACCTGATGGACGGACCCAGCGGGTACTCCAGCTACCTGGTTGATGTGCCCAATGGCGGGCGGGTGGTGTTGCGAGGCAACCTGATGCACAAAGGCCCGCTGGCCGAAAACCGCACGGCCGTTGCCTTTGGGGCCGAGGGCCTTCAGACCGGTGTCAATACGCTGGAGGCCTCTCACAACACCATGGTGCTGACCCGGCCGAACAGCACGTTTTTCAGTGCGCCGGCAGCGACACAGTCCGTCCGGCTCACCGCCAACCTGCTCGCCAGCACCGACAACGACGAGCTCATCCGGGGCGGCTTTCCCTCTGGCCAGGTGCAACAGACGGGGACCGTGCGCGGGTCGCACACCGAGCTGGCGGCGCCCGACAATCTGGCCGCGCCCAATTTCTGGCCCAATGCCGCGTTGCTGTCCAGATTGGGCGTGTCCGGCATACCGGATGCCGACTACCTCAGCGATGCGCCAGAGCCATTCCAACTGCGAATGCTGACAGGCTCATCCCGATTGAGCGGAGGACTGCAGTCGCCGCCGTGAACGTTCGGATGGTGAGGTCGATCGTGGTGAAGGCGATCGATCACGCCGATCGTCTCCCAATGACGACCGACCTGCTGAATCCTTGGGGATCAGCCATCTGGCCGTGGTAGAAAGCCTTGAACAAACGGGGTGATGGGCATCGGGTACACGGCAGTGGGTAAAGAAGCATGGTGATTTGTGAGGCGTGTGGAGCTGAAAACCGGGACAGAGCCCGGTTTTGTCGCGGGTGTACGCAACCCTTGGTGGCGGTCACGGTGGTGGAGGAGCCATCGTTGACCACGTCCGATGGACGTCCCGCCACGCGGCCCTGCCCCCAGTGCCATGCGCCGAATCCGCGCCGTTCGATGAGCTGCCTCGCCTGTGGCGCCCCGCTGGGCAGGCGGCGCAAGGATTTGCTCCGGGAAGCGGCTGCGTCGAGCAGCCCGCCTTCGGCAGCAACGACCGAATCGCCCGCCTCGCCACCACAGCGCGTGCGTATCGCCTGGGTCGGCTTGCTTGTTTTGGCCACGATTGGCTTGGTCTGGTGGTGGTACAGCGCCTTCACCGCCCATCTGCCCTTGGAGCCTGAGGGTGCGCCCATCGCGGTTCAGGCGCCCGTTGCCAACGTGGCTGATGGGGCTTTGACGGTTCCAGTGTCTGTGGCCGAGCGCCCCGCCGTCGTGCCGGCTTCGGCGGTGGATCCCATATCGGTCGAGGTGGATGCGACACCCGCAGTGACACAGTTGAACCAGGCGGTCGAAGCCGTGCGTGCACGGGACCAGCGCAAAGAAGCTGAACGGCTGGCCGCGCAAGAGCGTGCCCGCGCAGCGCGCATCGCAGAGCGCCAGCGTATCCAAGAGGAGCGGATGTTGGCTGCCAAAGAAGCCGCCGCACTCGCTGTACCGCCAGCCCCCCCTGCGGCGACGCCTGTTCCCGCACCGGTGGTCGTTGCGGCTCCCCCGGTGAAAACGGTGGCGCAAACCTGTGCCGGTGAGACCAATATCTTTGCGCGCGACTTTTGCCGTATCGACGCCTGCCGCCTGCCTGCCAACGTGAATGACGCCGTCTGTGTCTCGCATCGCCAGATGGACGCAGAACGCAGGGCCCGCATGGCCAATTGAAGGGGCTGGTGATTCCCACCAGACCCTGAAATCGTTGGCATTTGTAAGGCACACCGCCGGTCAGGCGAAAGCGCGGCACACTGTGACCATGTCGGGTAGATCTGTGGGCGGCGTACCCGTGTGCGCCAGGTTGTGGGAATGGTGTGCGAGTGGCGAAAGCCGTCGCCGAAGGCTTGCTGTTGGCGCTCAGGCCCTGTTCCTCGCTGTGGGGTTGGGTTCGTTGGCCGCTTGTGGCGGCACCGACCCGGCAGGCGACCCGCTGCCGACCCCGGGTTCGTCATCACCCCGCCCGGTCGTCTCTGGGGACGATCAGCCAGCGGGCTTGCAGCAGAGCACGGGCGCACACCTGAACGCCGCCGAACTGGCACGAGCCGGGCAAGACAGCGCCAACGCGCCACCCACCTGGGTGGCCCGGTTTGCTGAAGACGGAGTCAGGCACAAGGCTGCCGGCGATCTCCCGGTGTACCGCTTCTTCAACACCTGGACCAACGCGCATTTCTACACCGCCAGTGCCGCCGAGCGTGAGCAGGTGCGGCAACGCCTGCCGCAATTCCGCGACGAAGGCCAGGCCTTTGTGGCCCGGGCCAGCCCATCGGCAGCGCTCAGCCCGGTGACCCGATTTTTCAACCGACAAACCGGCGTTCATTTCTACACCATCAGCCAGGACGAGCGCGCCCATGTGCTGGCCCACCTGCCGCAGTTTGTCGACGAGGGCGTGGCCTACTATGCGAGCCAGGTGTCTGCACCCGGGTTCAAGCCGCTGTACCGGTTTTATGTGACCACGCTCGGGATTCACTTCTACACCGGGCGTGCGGATGAGGCGGCCAACATCCGGGCCAGCTTGCCGCATTACCGGGATGAAGGCGTGGGCTACCACGTGGTGGGCGAGCCCGATCCGCCCGTCAGCTCCAACCCGTTTGATGCGCTTTACCCGGCGGGCTTCAGGCTGCGAACGCTGGCGGCCGACGCGATTCCCGCCGTGGCCCAGCCAGCCGGCAAAGCCAGCAACCTGGCGGTGCCCAGTTACACCGACCCGACCTACAACACCCGCGTGTATCGCGCCACCCAGGCCACCGATTTTCCCGGCGCCACGCGCGTGCGCCACGACTACAGCCGCCGCCAGGCCTTCAACGCCGACAACAGCCGTTACCTCGCCAGCAGCAGCAACGGCTATTGGCTGCTGTACGACGGGGCCCGTTTTCAACGGCTCAGCCGCCAGGGCCACAACGGCGCTCTCAAAGGCCTGGCCGGCGACGCCGAGCCCATCTGGCACCCCACCGACCCGACCAGGCTCTGGTACACCAGCCAGAACGGTGGCCTGGTGTGGTGGGAGAAAAACGTGGAAACCGACACCGACACCGTGATGGTCAACTTCACCGGCCGGCTGCCCTGGCCGGGTGCCACCAGCGTGTGGACCAGGGCCGAAGGCACAGCCTCGGCCGACGGTCGTTA
This sequence comes from Hydrogenophaga sp., assembly GCA_041584075.1. Lineage (GTDB taxonomy): Bacteria > Pseudomonadota > Gammaproteobacteria > Burkholderiales > Burkholderiaceae_C > Hydrogenophaga. The sequence goes on along the minus strand of JBFHEQ010000047.1, from coordinate 6,260 downwards.
CTTTGCCTTCATGGCCACGTCTTACAACAGCACCACGGGCCAAAGCGTCATCCACGGCCTCATCTGCTACGACCGCCTGAGCAATACCTTCACCACCCTCAACGCGTCGGCCTTTGGCAATGCCTTCCCCGACCACGTCAGCATGTCGCCCAGCGGGCGCTATGTGGTTCCCTCCTGGGATGGTGCGCTGGGCACCCGCGCTTACACCCGCGATTTCAGCAGCTCGCGCCAACTGCACGTCAAGAGTGAACACAGCGATCTGGCGCTCGATGACCAGGGTCAAGACCAGTATGTGTTGGCGGACTACACCGCCGGCAAGCTGCGCTCGGTCCGCCTGTCGGACGGCGCCAGCACCGACCTGCTCGACATCTACACGGCTGGCAGCGCGTCGACCTCGCTGCATGTGTCGGGCCAGGCCTTCGGGCGACCGGGGTGGGTGCTGGTGAGCACCTATGCCGACTCGGCCAGCAACGGCAGCGTGAGGCCCGACCCGGTCACCAAGCCCGGTCACCGAAAACTCATGCTGCTGGAAATCAGGGCAGGTGGACAACAGCTTGCCGTGGCCCACACCCGCCTGGCCAACAACTACGGTGACGGCAGCGGCAACTACTTCGGTGAACCCCACGCCACCATCAGCCGCGACGGCACGCGCGTGCTGTTCGCCAGCAACTTCAACACGGGGGGTGTGGCCAGCAGCTACCTGGTGGGCTTGCCAGGCTCGGTGTACGAATAAGTGGGCAAACCCGTTCCCGGGGCTGCCCGCAGCGGCCCGCCAGGCGCTTGCAGTCCATGAACTTCGATACCCGGCGGGTGGTCTGACCGGTTGCTTCAGGGGTCTTCATGCGCCTTCTGACCTGGCCCCGTCCAGCCTCCGCAGAGCGCTCGCCAATGCCGGGCCCAACTGCGATCACACTTCAGGCATCAAATGGCGCCCGGACCGTTTGCCCCTCCGCCCTGGATCACGCCCGCAAGATCACGGCGCGCCGTCGGGTCGGGTTGCGATGCGGCTTGCCCGACCCGGAGCAGAATTTGCGGAAAGCCATGCAGGCCGGCGGCGGCTTTCAGCCCGGGGCGCAGAGCGGTCGTCTCAATGGGCTGGTTGAGGTAGGAGGCTGAGAAGCCGTGCGAGGTCAATTCCAGGAGGATCCGCGCCAGCGCCCTCCCGGTCCTGAGCCAGTCGGTGACACCGTCCGCAGGGCTTGCGAGCACCATCAGCGCCGGGGTGGCCGATACGATCTTTTTTGCGTCCGATGCGGCGACGCCGCCGCCCATGTCGAAGGTGCGGATGACCACGCCACCCACCGCGGACAAGATGTCCGGCATGCCAAAACTCGCACCCGACATGCCGTCGTGTGCACCAAGGCGGCTGGAGCGGACCCACTGTGCAAGCTCTTTGCGAAATGCCGGATCGTCAAACTGGAGACGGTCCCCTTCGGCGACCAGGGCCGCGACCGCCTTTCTGTCTTGCACGGTCTCCAGCACGGCAAGCGAGGCACCGAGGTCGGCGGCAACCGATCGACATCGCTCGACGAGGCCTTCGGGCAGGTTGACCATGTCAAACCCTGTGCGGTTGGTGCGACGCTTCTGGATGGCTTCAAACAGTGCCATGTCGGCCGCTTTCGGAGCGTCACAGGGGGCGAATTCCACCCGTGCCAGGTGGTCAGGGTCGCGGGTGTCCTGACGTTCAGTGACCTGGGTGGCCAGGCCAAAGCGACGTGCAGCCACCTCGAGCATGCCAATCGCTGCGCCACAACTGATCGTCAGCTCGCGGTCTGCGGGGTCGACGACGGGCAGCGACCGCGTGCGGTCGGCCAACACGTCCAGCGTGTCACGGCCCACCCGGAACAGCCAAGGTTGAGTGTTGTGTCCAGAAGGGGCCAGTACCGCGTAACCCACCAGGAATGAAATCTGTTCGCTCAGGCTGCCCGATCGCGGAAACCCGACGGTGCTGCGTGTCCATAGGTTCTCTGCATGGTGCGACATGTTCCCTCCCGCATCTTTCCCCTGTTCATCCTAAGTGGACGGGCGTCGGGTTCCTTTGATCTGAGTCAACGGTGGAGGGACGTTTGGGGTCGGGCTTCGACAGGGCATTGAATCCTTTGAGCCCTGTGACCTTCACCCAGGGTGCTGGGCTGGGCCAAACCGGCATCGCAGCCGAGCGTGGGACTGTGCTGCATGACGAACATGCAGCGCTGGTCCAGCCTTGGGCAGGTTGCGCGTTCAAGGGGGTCCCGCATCAGGGGGCACGCCCCGGAGTTCAAGGCGTGGCTCGATGTTGACTTGAGGATTCGACCACCAAATAATGGATTTCCGACCGACACAGGGGACGACCATGGTCAAGACGCGCGCAAAGGCGGCCACCGCTGGCCGCAAGTTCGATGCACTGCCCGACATCCCCGACTACCGCGACCGCTGGTATGAGCCCACGCTTGCACCGCTTCAGCATGTGCTGCTTCCGCCCGACGACCTTCACATTCTCGATCAGGGGCGGGAGGGCGCCTGCACCGGCTTTGGACTTGCCGCGGTCGTGAACCGGCTGCACCAGCAACAGGGTCGGGACGTTCGGGTCAGCCCGAGAATGCTCTACGAAATGGCCAGGCGTCATGACGAATGGGCGGGTGAAATTGAAGAAGGGTCGAGTTGCCGTGGGGCCATCAAAGGCTGGTACCACATGGGGGTCTGCAGCGAAGCACTGTGGCCTTATCAGCCGGACCAGCCCGGAGACCTCACCATCGAACGCGCCAAGGACGCCCGCGCGCGCACGATCGGTGCCTACTACCGCATTCGAAAGAACATCGTCGACATGCATGCGGCGCTCAACGAAACGGGCGCCATCTTTGTTTCTGCCACGGTGCATGCTGGCTGGATGTCACCCACCAAAAGCGGTCGCATTCCGGTCCGCCGACAAAAAGGCGGCGGTCATGCTTTTGCGATTGTGGGGTATGGCGCGGAGGGCTTCTACGTGCAAAACGCCTGGGGCCCCTCCTGGGGGCGCAACGGCATCGCGGTCTGGTCGTATGAAGACTGGTTGGACAACGTCACAGACGCCTGGGCGGTGCAGCTCGCGCTCTCGACCCCCAAGCTCTATTCGCGTCGCAAGGTGTCCGCTGGCGCGTCTGTCGGGCAGGCGCTGTCGAGTTCAATGAGAGAACCCCGTCGCGATGAAATCGCCGGGCACTTTGTTCACATCGACGACGGCCGTTTCCACGGGCACGGCAAATACTGGAGTTCTCTCGCCGACATCCGGCAGACGGCTGCACTCGTTGCCGAAAGCGACCAATACCAGCACCTGCTGCTGTATGCGCACGGGGGCCTGAACAGCCCTGGCGACTCGGCCTGCCGCATCGCGGCGATGCGCGACACCTTCAAGGCCAACGGCATTTACCCTTTGCATTTCATGTACGACACGGGTCTGCTGGAAGAACTCAAAGATGTGGTCCTGGGCAAACGTGCTGAGGCGCAAGAGCGCGCTGGCGGGCTGACCGACTGGACGGATCGTTTCATCGAGCAGACCACCCGCCGGCTGGGGCGGGCACTCTGGCGCGAAATGAAGTCGGGCGCTGCCCTGGCTTTCGCGAACCGATCCAGCCCGGGGACCCAGACGGTCCAGGCGTTTCTGACGGCGTTTGAAAAAAACCTTTCGGCGCCCAAGAGCGTTCACCTGGTCGGGCACAGCTCAGGCGCCATCTTGCAGGCGCATCTCATCGATGCCCTGGGTGCGCAGAAGGCCAAAGTCCGGCTGGCCTCTGTCAATTTGCTGGCACCTGCGGCCACGGTGCAGCGGTTTGAAGAATGCTTGCTGCCCAGCCTGAAGAGCGGGCTGTTTGGTGTTGACGCGATGCACGTCTACAACCTGGTGGACGCGGTCGAGCAGGCAGACAGCGTCGGTGTTGTTTATCGCAAGTCTTTGCTCTACCTGATTTCCCGTGCATTCGAAGAACAGGTGGCGCCGCCAGCCGCGTTGCTGGGGATGCAGTGCTTCAGCACGGACGTGGAAAGGCAGCGCCACAAAAACCTGCAGTTTCATTACAGCGACGGGCGAGGGGGCTCCGGGGCGCGCACATCCAGCCCAACCCATGGCGGTTTTGACAACGACCCTGCGACCATGAACAGCGTGTTGAAAACGGTGCTGGGTGGCGCGCGTGTTCGCCGACCGTTCACCCAGGAGTCGCTGCGGTATTGAACCCTTTGAGCGAGGTCGGATCCATGGGGCAAGACTTGAAAACGGGAATACCGGAAGCGCCGGGTTCTGCGGTCACCCGCGGCGCCGCAGACGTCAAAGTGGACCAACAGCGGCATGGGCCGGACTGCGTTGCGCCCCATGCCTGCTGGCGTTCAATTCAGGCGCTTGCCGGTTCTCGATATGCTCGGGGCTTTGGCCGGTCCCGAAGTGCCGGCCCAGGATGCCGCGCCTGGCCGTTTGTGTTTCGATCCACAGAAGGAACCCACCATGTCCCACCCCCAACACGACGCCCTCGGCCACCCGCCCGGCGAACCCGCATGGAAACACGATGGCGTTCGCGTTGTGCCCGGCAACCAGCTCGACGGCAACGTGCCCAGCACGCCGGGCATGGACCGCAAAGCGGCGATCAACTTTGCCCGCGTGGGCGCGCAGAAACTCTGGGCCGGCACCGTCACCATCCACGCCGATGCCAAGACCGGCGCACACCACCACGGTCCGCTGGAAAGCGTGATTTACGTGGTCAAGGGCCGCGCGCGCATGCGCTGGGGTGAACAGCTGGAATTCACCGCCGAGGCCGGGCCGGGCGACTTCATCTATGTGCCGCCCTTCGTGCCGCACCAGGAGATCAACGCCAGCGCCACCGAGGTGCTGGAGTGTGTGCTGTGCCGCAGCGACGGGCAGGCGGTGGCGGTGAACCTCGACATCGACCCGGTGGAGAAGCCCGAGCAGGTGCTCTGGGTGGACCCCACACATCCGACCGGTGCCGTCTGAGCCTGGGCGTTGCCGTCCCAGCGCCTTCAAGCCCCCTCATGGGTCTATGGCATCACCACGCGACGGGATGGCTTGCGCCCTCGCTCAGCCGTGTTTGCCAGCGGCCCAGCCCACACCACCGATGGCCCGCTCGGCCACCTCGGCGGCCAGGGGCTCCAGCGTGGTCGCCATGGTGTCGTTCCAGCGGTTCAGGTACCCAAACAGCGAAATGGCGGCGACGATTTCGACGATTTGTTCGTCGTTGTAGTGCCGCTTGAGTTCGTCAAAATCGGCTTGAGACGCCTCGTTGGGCACCGCGCCCGCTTTGAGCGCCAGGCGGATGGCTGCGCGTTCTGCGGGGCTGAAAAACGTGCTGTTCTCGAAGTCCCACAGGGCGGCGATTTTTTGATCCGAGGCCTTGTAGATACTGGACAGGTTGGTCATGTGTGACTGGCAATACAGGCACCCGGCGGCATAGCTGCAGGCCAGGCTGACCAGCATTTTGGTTTCTTCCGGCACGCTGCCTTCGTACAAGACCGCCTGGTTCAAGGCCATGAAAGCGCGCACGATGTTGGGCCGGCGCACCATGGTCATGATGCTGTTGGGCGTGAAGCCACGCGTGGCCTTGTAGTGCTCAAAGCGCTCGCGGATGTCGTCGTCCTGGACGTCAGCGAGCGGGACAGGGTGAAGGTGGGCCATGGGGAGTCCTTGTTGTGCCTGAAAACCGCATCCTACTGCCGGGAGATGCGGCAACTGGGCAAGACCCCTTTGCAGCGCCAGCGATCTGTTCCACGGCGGGTCAACGGAGGAAACCGTCCGTCTTGGGCCAGGCTCAAAACCCGCGGGGCCTGCGCAGCATGCCGGCACCTGCCGCCAGCGCCGCGAGCAGCGCCACCACCACCGCTTGCGGCTCGCCCAGCGTCCACAGCGTGACGCCGGTGATGGCGCACCACAACATCGGAACCACCCACAAGGCCCGCTGAACGACCCGGGCGAAAGCGTGCCGCGGTGCATCCAGCAGCAGCAACACCGCCAGCGTGGCCAGCACGGTGGGGTCCGGCGCCAGACCTGGCCATTCGGCCTGCGCCATCGGTCGGTCAAACACAGCCGCCAGCGCGGGGTGGCCGATCAAGGCCCAGGCGGCCAAGGCGAGGCCGGTGCCGGTGCGCAGGCTGAGCGAGGTGGCCCAGCGCAAGCCCGGGCTCAGCGCCAGCAGCGCCAGACCCATCGCCTGCCACACAAAGCCCAGTGCAAACGCCTCGGCGGCGGTGTTGATGGGGGCAAAGCGCTGCCAGAAAAACACCCATGCCACCCCGGCCCAGGCCAT
>JBFHEQ010000046.1:0-12194 GCA_041584075.1 Hydrogenophaga sp. | reverse complement strand
CTGGTGCCATCGAGTTTCCGCATCATGCGCCAGGTGCTGGACCGCCTCGAAGACAGCGCCACCGGGCGCCTCTTGCCCGCCAGTTTTCACTGTGAAGTGCCTGCCGAACGTGTCCTGCAGGCCCAGGCCACCGCCGCTATCCTGGGCGACGAAATCTACAAGCGGTTCCCCTGGGCCCACCACGATTGCGGCGGGTCTTCGGTCTTCGCCCTGCCGACCACGACCGATCCGGTCGAGGCCCTGCTCAGCCGGACCTGGCGGCCCACGCTGTCGGTCACCGGTGCCGATGGCTTCTCCGAAATCCGCAACGCGGGCAATGTGCTGCGGCCCTACACCGCCTTCAAGCTGAGCCTGCGCCTGCCGCCGCTGGTGGACGCGGCTTCTGCGGTGCAGGAACTGAAACAGCTGCTGGAAGACAACGCGCCTTACCAGGCGAAGGTGACGTTCGAAAGCCAGGGCTCGGCCAGTGGCTGGAACGCACCCGCGACCCTGCCCTGGTTTGAGCACGCACTGCAACAAGCCTCGCAAGCCCACTTTGGCGCCGGTTGCGGCACCATCGGCCAGGGCGGCACCATTCCGCTGATGAACCTGCTGAGCCAGGGATTTCCGCAGGCCCAGATGATGGTGTGTGGCGTTTTGGGGCCCCGGAGCAATGCCCATGGTCCCAACGAGTTCCTGCACCTGGATTACGCTCGCCGCCTCACCGCGTCGGTGGCCCAGGTCATCGCCCGCATGCCCTGAACCTCTCACCCCTTCCAGCCTACCCGGGGAATTCTCATGACCGACTCCACCCAGGCACCTTTTACCTTGCGCGATGGACTCAACGTGGCGCTGTTTGACTGGCCGCTGCCCATGCGCTGGCGCCCGCGCGGGGTGGTGTTGATCGTGCACGGTCTGGGGGAACATGCCTGGCGATACGACAACCTCGCCCAGCGATTGAACCAGTGGGGTTACCACGTGAGGGCTTATGACCAGCGTGGGCATGGCGAGTCGGGTGGTCAGCATGGCGTGTTGCCGGAGGAAGATGCGCTGCTGGATGATTTGCTCGAAGTGCTGGATGACACCCGACGGCACATCGCCGAGCCCTGGGCCTGCCCCCTGTTTGTGCTGGGTCACAGCATGGGGGGGCTGGTGGCTGCGACGTTTGTCCAGCGAGGGCTTGCGGCGGTCGATGGTCTGGTGTTGTCTTCGCCTGCGCTGGACGCGGGCATCGGTGGGGTCCAGAAGCGGCTCATTTCTGTGTTGAACCGCTGGGCGCCCAACCTGACGCTCTCCAACGGGCTCGACCCCCGTCTGATCTCTCACGATCCGGTGGTGGTGGCCGCCTACCAGAAAGATCCGCTGGTGCACGATCGCATTTCGGCGCGGCTCGCCCGCTTTATCGACAGCAATGGACCGCGGGTGGTTGCCGACGCACCCCTGTGGCAGGTCCCCACCCTGCTGATGTACGCTGGCGCAGATCACCTCGTTCGCCCGGAAGGCAGCCGTGCCTTTGCTGCGGTGGCGCCCTCAGCCGTTGTGCAAAGTCATTGCCTGCAGGGACAGTTCCACGAAATATTCAACGAGTCCGATCCCTCACAGGCCCATGCCTTGCTCAAGTCTTGGCTGGAGCCCCGCGCCCCGGCGAAGTAGCCCCGCTTGTTGATCCCCTGCAACCCGGGGTTACAGAAACCCGACGTTGCGTGCGCTGGCGTCGTGGTTGGCCAAATTGGGCAGCACCGTGTTGAGCAGGTGGCTGTCGGTCACCCCGAACCACTTGCCCAGGGTCGCCGCATACTGGTCGACGGCCATGGTCGGAATCAGGCGGCCACTGCCGATGTCATCAGGGCCATTGTTGGCGATTTCGGGAGCAGAGCCATAAAGACGCCGGCCCTGTACAGCTCCCCCAAGGACAAAGTGGAAGCTGCCCCAGCCATGATCGCTGCCATCGCCGTTGCTGGTGAGCGTGCGGCCAAACTCCGACGCGGTGAAGCTGGTCACATTGTTGGCGACCTGCATTTCCACCGTGGCGTTGTAGAACGCGGTCATGGCGTTGGCGACTTCCGCCTGCAGCAGCCCGTGTTTGCTCAGCAGGTTGTCGTGCAGATCGAACCCGCCGATCTGCACATAGAAAACCTGGCGCTTGTTGCTGAGCGTGTCGCGTGCCTGGATCATGCGGGCGACCATCTGCAGTTGTTTGCCAAGGTTGGTGTCTGGAAAGACAGTGGCGAGGGCGGGTGCACTGGAGAGTGCGCTGCTCAACGCCACCTCGGCGTCGATGGCACGCTTGGTGATCGTGGTGTGCTCTTTCTCGAACAAATGCGTTCGCTGTTCCTTGATGAGCTCTTCCAGCGTGGTCGCCACGGCGGACGAGCCAAACGGTGCACGCACCCGTGCCGCGAGTTTGACCGGCCCGGTGGATGCCAGCTGGTATTGGGGCGCCACCTGCCCGGACAGCAGTGTCGAGGCGCCAGCGGTCGAGACATTGGTGAATGTCCGGTACTGGTTGGCGGAGGCAAAGACGTCACCCATCATGCCGCCCCAGCCCGAACGCGCCCCTTCGGGTTGTGAGGCTTGCCAGATCGATGTCTGGTCGTTGTGGGAGCCAATTTTGGGCGGGATGCGTCTGGACTTCGACTGGTACTGCGCTTTGGTGATGGGCTCGATCAGGGTCCCCACGTTGAGCATCACGGCCAGCTTGCTGTTGTTGAACAAGGCCTCAAACGGGCTCAGCGACTTGGCCAGGGCGAACTGGCGCCCTCCCGGCAGGGCCACCGAGGGCGTGAGAGGCAGTATGCCCTCGGTGGGCAGCGCCAGTGCCCCTCGCAAGCTGGTGTAGGCCTGGTAGCTGTTCGCGTCAGAGGGAATCAGCGTGTTGAAGTTGTCGTTGCCTCCCGCGAAGTAGACACAGACCAGCGCCTTGTAGTCGGAGGGCGCCGTCTGCGCTGCGGCCGAGCCCATGGCCGCGAGGTTGAGTGCAAATGGCGCGCTGGCACCCAGCAATGAGAGGGCCGAGGAGCGTTTGAGAAATTCGCGGCGAGAAGCGTTGGTTGTGGTCATGGTGCTGCCTTCTCGATGGCGTTATTTTTGAACCAGGTATTCCGGTGATGCCATGACCAGCAACACCGCCGCTTTCACGCGCAACAACTTCAGCGCCGCGGTCGTCGCGCTCATCGATCCCAGGGCACTTGTGAGTTTGCTTCGGGTGGATGCACTGAGCTGGCCATGGGTGAACAGCAGGTCCAGCCGGTCGATGAGCTGGTCCACGGGCAAGTTGATTTCAGCGGCATAGGCGGAGCTGATCACGCCGGTGTTGCGCGTGCCGTGCTTGCCATCGATGACTTCCTGCAAATAATTGATGTAACCAATGGTGGAGGCCTCGTTGGTGATCTGGAACTCGGGAGCCACGAGTCCTGCGTCGGCAATCGATGTGGCGGGCGGGACATAACCGGGACGGTAGAAATTGAAGACCGAGGGCGAACGCATGGGCGCCTGACCCAGCCTGTTGGACGGGGTTCTGAGGTCGCCAAAGGCCCACTTGCCATCCTGGGACGTGGCGCGGGTGCTGCGGGCCCAGTGCATCAGCCGCACAACGGGCTCGCGCAGCTTGCCCCACTGCGGGTTGGTGAGCTGTGTCGCGCTGCGGGCGTCCGGGTCGAGGAGGATGGCCCGAATCACCGCTTTCATGTCGCCCCTGGCGCCAGCGCCGTTGTTGTTGAACACGGCCGACACCCGTTGCACGTAGGCGGGGCTGGGGTTGCTGGTCACCAGCCGCTGTATCAGCTGTTTGCCGATAAAGGGGCCGACGTTGGGATGACTGGCCAGGCGGTCCATGGCGAGTTCCAGGCTGGCGTTGGCCCCTTTCCCTGCAGAGATCGTGGTGCCCAGGAAAGTCTTGCTTCCCATTTCTTCACACTTGCTGTCCACCACCATGGCTTTTCGCCAGAAGGCCGGATCGGTATTGGCCGTGCCGGTGGGGCGGTCCCAGCGGAAACCGGTGAACACGCGGGCCAGCTCGGACACATCGGTCTGGGTGTAGGTTTCTTGCAGCGGCAGTCTTGCTGTGCCGTCGTTGTTGAGGGTCTGCAGCCCGATGGAGAACAGCTGCATGACTTCTCGTGCGTAGTTTTCGTCGGGGAGACGTCCCTTGTTGTCTGCCTTGCAGTTGTTGGAGTAGGTCAGGTACTGGCCCATGGCGGCATGGCGCGACACGGCTTCCAGGAGCTCCCGGTAAGAGCCAAAGGCATTGGCCTCCAGCATGTCCAGGTAGGCAGCACCGCCGAACATGCGCACCTGATAGGGGTTGAGGTCGTTCGCGCTGGCCACGAAGATTTGCGACAACGCAAAGCCGACACGCTTGCGCAACTGGTCCGGAGCCTTGATGTAGCTGGCGTAAATGGCGTTGTCCAGCGTGGTTTGGCTGGGGGGCGGGTCGGTGTTGGCTCCGGCTTGCAACAAGGTGTCGTAGTACCGGTTCCGGATGCTCTGGTTGAACTGGTCGTTGACCCAGCCCGAATAGCCCAGCGACTGAACCGAACGGATATCGGCGTCGGTGGGGCCAAAGGAGGACTGGCCAAGGAATCGCGATGCCTCTTGGATCGTGGGCGTGAGTGTCGATCCAGCGAGCACGTAGTAGCTGACACCTTCATAGCGGTAGCTGGGCAAGTTGGCTCGGATGTGGGCCACCTCGGTTTCATTGGAACTGTAGAAGTGGAAACCCCGGGAGGCGTAGAAGAGCCGGTGCAGGGCCTGCAGTCCGGCGCCCGGAATCTTGCTGGCGTAGTAGGCCACCCCTTCATACCTGAGCTGTTGGATGCTGGCGCTGATGTAGTCGCGTTCTTGCTCGCTGATGGTGTAGAAATGCACCCCGGTCAGGGTGTTGTAGAACCTGAACACCGGGCTCAGGCCTGCACCGGGCTGGCTGTCGGTTTCGAAAGCCGGACCGTCGTATAGCAGATGGCGCAAAGCCGGATTGGCTTTGACCGCATCGCGCTCCGCTTCGCTGGCAGTGAAGAAGTGAGACCCATTGACGGGGTTGTAGAAACGCCAGACGATGACCCTTCCTGCGGCTTTTTGCGCCGATTTCTCCCCCGCCATCTTGCTGGTCGGGGACGCCCACGCCTCAGGGCTGAGGACGGCCTCCTGATTTGCGGCCTCCAGTTCCTCGGTATTGAGACGGGCAGCCTCCATCAGCTTTTGCGCCACGGTCAACGTTGGGGGCGATGAACCGCCCGCGGTCAGTGACGCAGCAGGTGCACTGTCCTGATTTCGCCCTGTGTCCGAATCATCGCCACTGCCGCCGCAGGCCATCAGGACAGTGGAGACCAGGGGGAGCAACATCAGGAGCCGTGCGGTGTGGCGGTTCTGTAGCAACATGGTGTCCTTGCTGTGGAGCGGGTTTGACGGGTGGTCTGCGGCGGTGGCGAGATGGTGTCACCCGATCCTCGGTGGTCGTGTGTCTCACTTCGATGCCGATGGCCGCGCGAAGATCAGGGGTCGATTCGCGGCGGAGTATAGGCAGCAGATACCCGAAATTGTGTACAAATTGCGTGTAATTAAATGTGTATGAGTGCCTTGTCGCGTAGATGCCGAGATCGGGTGCCTGAGCGGTTGTGGATGGTGCCTGAACGGCATTGACGGCCAAATGTGCCCGTAGTATTTGGAATTGACTGGCAGGCCAAAAAAAACGGAAGCCTGGGGCTTCCGTTTCATGCGAGGCGCTTTCAGCGCCCCAGGGGCGTTCAGCGCTTGTTCAGCAGTCCGCCGAGCATGCCCATCAAATCAGCCGAGCCGCCGCTCTGACCGCCACCGAGCAAGCTGCCGAGGGCGCCCATGCCGTTGTCGTCCGGAACCTGACCCTGGGGTGTGAGTTTGTCGATCAGGCCAGGCAGCAGATCGGCCATGGTGCCCGCAGCCTGCTCCCGGTTGCCCCCCATTTGCTGGGCGATCATGCCCATGAGGTCGGGGCCGAGCGCACCACCGACGGCGTCGGCAGACACCGCCTGGTTGTTGCCCGTGCCTACCCACGAAGCCGCCGCATCACCCAGGCCGTTCTGCTGCAGCTTGCTCAGGATGCCAGACAGGCCACCGCTGCTGTTCATGAGCGCGCCCACGATACCCATCAAAACCTGAGGGTCGAGTCCACCCGTGCCACTGCCGCCAGCCTGCGCCTGGTTGTTGCCGCTGAGCGAGCCAGCGGCTGCGCCGATCAAAGAGTCCAACAGTCCCATTTCCATTCCTTTTCGTGAGTTGGTTGACAGGAGCGCACTGCCGATCAGCCCGCACCCACAGATCCACGGCGTCAGCCAGTCAGACCATCACCCATTGTGGGCGCTGCGCCGGCGCCACGCAAGCCAGGCCAGGGCCGCTCCGGTGAGTGCAACGGGCACCAGAGAGCCCAGGTTCAACAGCTGCCAGCCCCGGGTGTTGACCAGGGCGCCGGAGGCAAAAGAAGTCACCGCCATGGTGGCAAAAACAAAAAAATTGATAGCAGCCTGTGCGCGGTCTTTTTCCTCAGGTCTGTAGGCTTGCAGCGACAGTGTGGTGCTGCCGGTGAAGAGAAAATTCCAGCCCACCCCCAGCAAAAAGAGGGCGATGAGGAACTGGTGCAGGTCCTCCCCCGACAGCGCAATGGCGATGCACACGGCGTTGAGGACCACACCCACACCCATGATGGACAACACGCCAAAACGCTTGATCAGGTGACCGGTGAAGAAGCCTGGTGCGAACATCCCGATCACGTGCCATTCCAGCACCAAAGCGGCATCGCTGAACTCAAAACCACAGACTTGCATGGCCAGTGGCGTGGCCGCCATGAGCAGGTTCATCACCCCGTAACCCAGCGCTGAGCCAATGGCCGCCACCATGAACACCGGTTGGCGGATGATTTCCGAGAGGGGACGCCCGGGGTCATCGCTCGCTTTTTTGGGCGGAACTGGCGGGAAGCGCATGAACGCCAAGATGGCCATGGAAATCAGGGCGACCCCGGCCAGCGAGAGGTAAGCGCCTGCAAAGGGCACGTCCAGCAGGTTGCGGGTGCGGCTGGCCAGATTGGGGCCCAGCACGGCGCCCACGAGGCCGCCGGCGAGCACCAGCGACACGGCTTTCTCGCGGAATTCGGGCTTGGCCAGTTCGGCGGCGGCAAACCGGTACAACTGGCCATTGGCGCTGTAATAGCCTGCGATCACGGTGGCCGCCACCAGCATCCAGAAGTCTTTTTCGAGAGCCGCCCAGTAGCACAGCAGGGCAGACAACACCGCCACCACCAGGCCCAGCTGGAACGATCCTTTGCGGCCCAGGGCTGTCTGGGAGCGTGCGACCAGGGGCGTGGACAGTGCTCCCCCGACCACATAACCCATCACCGGCAAGGTGGCCATCCAGCCCAGTGGTGCCAGCGAGAGGCCCACCAGGCCGTTGATCGCGATGAAGACCACGTTGTTGGTGAGGAACAGGCCTTGTACGGCGGCCAGCAACCAGAGGTTTTTGTTCATAAGCCGCTGTTTATACAGCGGGCCGGGGGAAACGGATGACCCGTCCGCAAGGCGACTCAAGCCCGCCGTGCGCGCACAGCCTTGGCAAGACCTTCCAGCACCGGGACCACATCGTCGAACGCCAGGCAGGCGTCGGTGATGCTTTGGCCGTAGGTCAGGGCTTGTCCGGGTGTGACCTTCTGTGTGCCTGCGACCAGGTGGCTTTCCAGCATCACGCCGATGATGGCGCGTTCCCCGCCCGCGACCTGGTCTGCCACATTGGCGGCCACGGCGGGTTGCTGCTCAAAGCGCTTGCCGCTGTTGGCATGGCTGCAGTCCACCAAGATGGCTTCGGGAGCCCCCGCCTGCTTCAGCAGCGCCTTGGCCTCGGCAATGTGGGGGGCCTCGAAGTTGGGGCCGACCCGGCTGCCACCGCGCAGCACCAGATGGCCGTGTTCGTTGCCCGAGGTGGTCAACACGGCGGGTGCACCCTGGTGGGTCAGTGAGGGAAAGGAATGGGGGTGTTGCGCCGACAGGATGGCGTCCACGGCCACCTGCAGGTCGCCATCGGTCCGGTTCTTGAAGCCCACAGGCATGGACAGTCCCGAGGCCAGTTCGCGGTGGATCTGGCTTTCGACCGTGCGAGCGCCGATGGCGCCCCAGCTGATCAGGTCGGCGTAGTACTGGCCCAGTGTGGTGTCCAGGAATTCGGTGGCAATGGGCAGGCCCACGTCGGTGATGTCGAGCAGCAGCTGGCGCGCCAGCCGCAGACCCCGGTTGATCTGGAAGCTGCCATCCAGCGCGGGGTCGTTGATCAGGCCTTTCCAGCCGACCACCGTGCGCGGTTTTTCAAAGTACACACGCATCACCACCAGCAGGTCGGGTGCCAGTTGCCGGGCCAGTGGCTCCAGGCGGCGGGCATATGCCAGTGCCGCCACCGGATCGTGCACCGAGCAGGGCCCGACGATGGCCAGCAAACGGTCGTCTTGGCCGGTGACCACCCGCGCGACTGCGCGTCGGGCCTCATGCACACGCGCCGCTGCCGCGTCACTCAGCGGCAGCTCATCTTCCAGAATGGCGGGGGAAATCAGCGGGCGGGTGCTGCGGATGCGGACGTCGGCGGTGGTGGGCATGGGACAAAGAAGTGACGCAGGAGACGTCGACGATCTTAAGCGTCTTGGGCTGCGAGGCTTGGTGCTTCCCGCGCATTGGCCCTGCGTGGTGCGCGGCGCCCCCGCTGACGCCGATTCAGCCCAGTGCGTGAATCAAGGCCGACAACGCAGCCGTTTCCGCCCGCAACACGCGGTCGCCCAGGGTCACCGGCAACCAGCCAGCGGCGCGCGCGGCCTGGTCTTCTTGCGCGGACAGCCCGCCTTCGGGGCCGCTGAGGAACACAACGGCGGTGTCGTCTGGCACGCCTTGCAAGCGTGTGTCCAGGCGATGACTGCCCTCGGCCAGCGACAGGACACACCGCATGGTCGGCAGGGCCTTGCTGGTGGCGAGCCAGGGCGCCACATCGCGCACCGGGTGGATCACCGGCACCCGGTTGCCGCCACACTGCTCGCAGGCGGCGATCGCCACTTGCTGCCAGTGCGCCTGCTTCTTGATGGCCCGCTCGCCACTCAGTCGCAACACACTGTGCGCGGTGTGCAGCGGCTGGATGCTGGCCATGCCGAGTTCGGTGGCCTTTTCCACCAGCCAGTCCATGCGGTCGTTGGCGGGCATGCCCACGGCCAGGTGCACCGGGCGCTGCGGTTCGCGTTCGACGGCGTGGTGGGTGTCGATGCGCACGGCAACATCGGATCGGCCCATGCGCAAAATGGTGGCTTCGTGTTCGCCGCCCTCACCGTTGAACAGCGTGATGACACCACCGGGTTGCAGTCGCAACACCTGCACGTGGCGCGCCGCGGCCGCCGGCAGATCGATTTCACCCCCAAGGGGCAACGCAACAGGGCAATGGAAGCGGGGCATGGACGGGGTTCTTTTCAAACACGACCAAACGCATAGCCCGAGGCGGCTTCCAGGCCTTCGACCTTGTCGATGTACCGCAGGAGCGGGCCCAGCTCCCGGTAACGAGCGGCGGCGTGTCGGATGTAGTGGATGAAGCGCGGCGCATCGGCGAGGTATTTGGGCTTGCCATCGCGCAGGGTGAGGCGGGCAAAGATGCCGGCCACTTTCAGGTGGCGCTGAAGGCCCATCCATTCGACCGCGCGGTAGAAGGCGCCAAAGTCGCTGTGCCAATCCTCAAAGTCCATCAGACCGGCTTTGCGGGCCTTTTCCCAGTAGCGGATGGTGACTTCGAGCACGAAGTCTTCTTCCCAGGTGAGAAAGGCATCGCGCATGAGGCTGGCGATGTCGTAGGTGATGGGGCCGTGGACCGCATCCTGGAAGTCGAGCACACCGAGTTGCTGCGCAGCCGAGGCACCTGGCCGGGTCGGAATCATGAGGTTGCGTGGCATGAAGTCGCGGTGCACGTAGACGCTGGGTGCAGCCAGGCAACGCTGGACGATGGTGTCGAAGGCCTTGTTCAGCATGTCGGTATCGGCGTCGCCCAAGGTGAGGGCCTTGTGCCGGGCGAGATACCAATCGGGGAACAGCTGCAGTTCCCGGCGCAGCAGCGGCTCGTCGTAGGCCGGCAGCACGCCGGGTCTGGACGCCAGCTGCCAGGCCAGCAGCGTGTCGGTGGCCTGCATGTAGCGCTCCAGATTGGCCGAAGGCTGCTCGGGTTGCATCTGTTCCATCCAGGTCTGCTGTCCCAGATCGGTCAGCAGCATGAAGCCTTGGGCCTCGTCCCAGGCCAGGATGTCCGGCACCAGCAGGCCTGCGGTTTTCATGAGTTCGGCGACCTGCACAAAGGGCTTGCAGTTTTCCTTCTCCGGCGGCGCGTCCATGATGACGAGGGATGCACCGGTCGTGGTGTCGATGCGCAGGTAACGCCGGAAGCTGGCGTCGGCGGATGCGGGACGCAGGCTGCCGATCACCAGTCCATGAGCGTCGCTGAGGCCAGAGAGCCACTGGTGGAAGCCGGTCTCGCGTTGAGGGTCGGTCCAGATCACGTCGGTGCTGATAAGTGTCATGGGGCGGGTGTTGGGGTCAACACGCAAGCCGCGCGTTGAAGCGCGTAGGATAATCATCTGGGATTTTACTGATCTGCTGCGTCGGCACCTTGGGTGGCCGGGCGCATTTTGTGGCCCTGCTGATATGCTGCAGGTGGCCGATCTCCCAGCGTTCTCACACGGCCGAATGGCCTGACACCGACCAGGGCTTGTTCACACCTTTTTAAAGATGCGTTGCAGATCCAGAAAAACATGCGCCAGGCGCGAAATGCAGCCGGGGTTTCTCCCGGGCCAGGCGTTCGCAACGCCGCGCATGGCCTTTTGGGCTGCAACCCGAAGGGAAAGGGGTGGAAACAACGTCACTCGTCGTTTCCCTCCTAGGCCAGACACCCAGTCTGGCCGTTGTCGCGCGCCTGGATGGGCGCTGTTTCCACCCCTTTCGCACTTGGAAAACAGTGTGAACAGGCTCTAGATGAAATCTGCCAAACACACCCTCAAAGTTTCCCGGCGCAGCCTGTCTGGAAGCTCGATGCGACTTTCCAAACCAGCTCCCCTGCCCCGGCTTCAGCGGCGGCAAGGGCCTGCGGCCGTGCCTCAACCCACGCTGGTTTCGTTGGCCGTCTATGGCGCGCTGGCCGCGCTGGCGCTCGGCTCGGTTGCGGCTCAGACCAGTGCCTGGGCCCAGGACGTGGTCCAGGACGCCGAGGCGCCCCTGAGTCTGAAATCAGGGGGCGCGTTGCTCGAAACCCTGCCGGTGGAGGTCCAGGATGCCTTGCCGACCTTTGTGCGCAGCCAGAGCATGGAAAGCAAGTCCCAGACGCAAAGTGTGTTTGAGGGCGATGTCGAACTGCGGCGCCACGACCTTGTGATCAAGGCAGACCGCGTGGAGTTCGACCAGCAAAGCCAGGACGCCAAAGCCAGTGGCAATGTGATGATCAATCGCAATGGCGACCGGTTCACCGGCCCCGAGTTGCAGATGAACGTGGAGACCAACAAAGGGTATTTCGAGCAACCGGAGTTCGAGTTGCTCAAGTCGGGCGGGGTCGGAGACGCCAGCCGCATCGAGTTTGTCGATCGTGACACCTCGGTGGTCGAAAACGGCCGGTATTCCACTTGTGAGCGTTTGCCGGGCAGTCAATGGATGCCGGATTGGCTGATCCGTGCGGCCAGTATCGAGCTCGACACGGCCGAAGACGTGGGAACGGCCAAGGGAGGCGTGCTGGAATTCAAAGGCGTGCCCATCCTTGCTGCGCCTTACCTCACTTTTCCGCTCAGCGACAAACGCAAGTCGGGCGCTTTGCCCCCCAGCATGAGCGTCGACAGTGACAGTGGTGTCGAACTGGCTGTCCCCTACTACTTCAACATCGCTCCCAACCTGGATGCCACGCTCACACCACGCCTGATGACCAAGCGCGGTGTCGACCTCGGGGGTGAGCTTCGTTACCTTGAGCCCAGGTACGCTGGCACCTTCAAAGGCGCGTTCATGCCCTCGGACCGGCTGCGAGACGAGGACCGCTGGGCCTATTCCTTGCAGCATGGGCAAGCCCTTGTGCCCAATTTCGCCGGGGGCAGCGGCATCGGACTGCGCATGCAGTTGAATCGCGTGAGCGACAACAACTACTGGAGTGACTTCCCGCGCTCCATCACCTCGCTGACTTCCCGCCTGTTGCCATCCGATGTGACGCTGGGT
>JBFHEQ010000045.1:0-12523 GCA_041584075.1 Hydrogenophaga sp. | reverse complement strand
CTGGCGCTTGTCCGCGTCGATGACGAAGCCGCGGTCCAGCGGACTGATGACGGCGACACCGTCGGCTTCGACGAGGCGCCTGTCGACTTCTGTGCGGTGGGTGATGACGTAGCGTTCAGACATGTCAATGCTCCTTTGATTCCGGAAGGATCCCGTGGACGCGGTGCCACGGAAGGGGAAAACCCACGCTCGAACTCAGCGGTTTCGAGACCCCGTCTAAGCGGGCCTTCGCACCGGTAGCGGCACTGCCCTTGCACGCGACGCCCATGGACGCTGATGCGAAGAACACCTTGACGTTGGAGCGAATCCGTCGCACGCTTCATGTGCGGACGTCTCTGAGCTGGCGTACCGGACCACTCGCCATCGAGCGGGATTGCGCACCCGGACTGGACACCCATGGTGCGAAGATCAGGTTACGCCCATGCCCGCGCGATCGCATCCCCTGGGAGAAGGATGGTTTGCTCGCCTGGATTCGTCCTGGGAACCCACCTGAAACACACGGCGCAGCCAGCGGTCAGTGTCTTGGGACACAGCCCGTTTTCCTGGAGCCGATACGCCGGCCTGGCGCCACACCAGCGTCCATCAAGCGCCCTTCACGGCTTTGGGATGGACACCAGGGCCTGTCAACGCCATTTGTTCCAAGTGCGAATGGCGTGGGAACAGGCCCTGATGGCGTCGACCCCTGGTGCGAGCTGGCGCACCCGGATCGACAGGCACCACCCTGCCCTTCGGGTGGACATCAAGGCGTTTCTTCGATGAAAGTTTCTCTGACTTGGCCGCCACTTTCTGCTGCCTGTGCAGTGCAACGGCCCAGACCACCTTTCCCACCGAATACCCCCCTGAGGCCACGGCTGTCCCGGGCACCGACATCACATCCCGGCTGGCAGGAAAGGTGTTTACCGTGAAGTCCGCGACCAGTGGCAACTGGCGCCTCGAGTTCGACAACAGAGGCTACGTGTTTGTGGACACCGATCAAGGCTTTCGTGACAACGGGCCCTGGGCGGTCAGGGGCGAACAGTGGTGCACGCAACTGCCGAAAGCTGGCGACAACTGCTCCACGCTGTTTGTCGCAGGTGACGTGCTGTTCTACAAACGGTCCAGGAATGGCGAAGTGGTTTCGATGACCCTGCGCTGATACAACGGCTGGCCATTCGGGTCAACAGCACTGGCCGAACGGCGCGACAACGCCCAACGCCCACCTCGTTCATTGGCCTTTTCGAAAGTCCGGAGCTCAGATAGACTTGATACATCTTTAGCATGGTGTTACAAGCTTGGATGTAGTCAGAATCCACTCACCTGCCACAGCATTGTTCCCATCAAGGTCGAGTGAAAGGTCATTTGCGCTATGGAACGGCTCAAGTTCGCGATATCAAAGGCCAGAGACGCGTCTACCCAGCTCCAGCTGGAACAGGCACGAGCCGGGGCGGATCGTGCGGTGCCGCTTTCTGCGGCAACCACCGCCGAGCACGCTCAACCCGTGCGCCGCTCGTGGCCGCTTGGCACGCTGGTGCTTCTGGGTCTGGTGGCCGTGACCGCCTTGTGGGTGATGAAGTCCGGTTTGTTGGCTGGGCCCGTGCCCGCCGGGGAGAAGGCGGACGCATCACCCCCGCAGCAACCGACCGCCATCGCGCCCCCTCATACCGCCGAAGCGGTCAAAGCCGTCAACCCGGAAACGCCTGCCGCTGTGGTTTCCGATGCGGCGCCCGGTGCATCCGACAGCTCTCCGGTCCCGGCAGACGAACAGGTGAAAGCGGCCGTGGAGGCCTGGCGGACGGCCTGGTCGACGCGGAACATGACTTCCTACCTGGCGGCCTACAGCAAGTCCTTCCAACCACCGGCAGACCTGTCTCGCGCGGACTGGATCGCCAGTCGCCACCGCAACGTGGGAGGCCGGAAATCCATCGACGTGCAAATCAAGGCCCTGCAAATCCTGGCCCTGGACGATCGCAGCGCACGGGTGAGCTTCCTGCAAGACTACACATCGGGCAGCATCCATGAACAGGAACAGCCCAAGACCCTGGACCTGGTCCGGGATCCCGACGACCGGTGGCGCATCGTAGGCGAATGGCAAGATGACCCTCCAGAGCTGCCGGTCAGGCAGGGCGAGTGACCGGGGTGCGTCGCGCCGAGCCCGTCGCGCTGCTGGGGGACTGTCCGCGACACCCGGCATCCAGGGACACGGCGGCATGACCGTTCCTGGCAAGCCAGCGGTTTCCTCGCACCCGACCACCAGACGAACGCTTGTGTCAGGGGCGGGTCGGCCATGCAATGGCGTTCGCCACTGGTGCCACCGGCCTGTATGGCATGACTTTGATGCGTCGGACCCGTTTCGCGCCCCCAATTGATGGCGCAACGCGTGAAAGTGGGGAAATCCGGACCATTCGGACCCCTTTACCCTTTGCAACCCATCCCGTTGACACGCCGCCCACCACCCCCAGGAGAAACGCAGCATGGCTCGACCATCCAGGCACAGACGCAGACACCCGATCATGAAGTCTTTGCTGGGCATGTCGGTCTCGCTGATGGGCATTGGCGCTGCACTGCTGCTGGCCACGGCCGCCTTGGGCAGCGGCGGGATGCTGACCGAAACGGCCTCGATTTTTGAGACACCGGCGATGCTGGCCACCGGGTCGGGTGCACTGCTGCTGGTGACCCATTGCCTGATACGTCGCAGGAAAACGGATGAACAAACCCTCGCTGCAGCAGACGAAGCACCCACCCCCCAGGATCAGTACGATGTACCCGGGGACACCACACCATCCACGACATCCATGAACACTTGGGGCGCCAATGTTTTTGCGGCCATCGAATGGCGCCGCTTTGAAGCCGTCTGTGAAGCGCTGTTTGCGCAAGCTGGTTTTGAAACCGAGGTACAGCCGCATCACGCCGATGGCGGCGTGGACATCTGGATGTATTCGAAGAATGCCCAGGGCCCGGCTGCTGTGGTTCGGTGCAAACACTGGCAAGGCAAGCGGGTGGGCTTGAGGGAAATGCACGAATTCTCTGGCTTGCTGACATCGCATGGCCTCCAGCGCGGCACTTACGCCAGCACGTCCACGTACACCAGGGAGGCCAGGGATTTCGCCCAGGCCAACGGCATCAACACGATGGATGTATCAAGCCTGCTGGCACTGATCGCCACACGCACACCCGATCAACAGGCGGCCCTGTTGGCCATTGCCTATGAGGGGAAGTACTGGCGCCCGACCTGTCCCAACTGCCGCATCAAACTGGAGGAGCGGGAACCGGCCAGCAACGGCGCATTGTTCTGGGGCTGTCCGAACCATCCCCGCTGCAAGACGCGCATCTATATGGTTTCTGTATGAGCTTCGGCTCATCACGGCAGGGCCTGGACAGGCCCCGTATCCGGAACGTCCCGGCCCATCGAGGATGGGACACGCGATCAGCGCGCGGCGTGCGTGTGCGCCTCTCGGCTCAGCGGGCCGGCAAAGCTGCAAGTCTGACGCTCGACCGATGCTGCGTGCACAGCGGTCCATTCAACGCGCGAGCACCTTGCGGATGGTCGCCGCCAGCTCACTGGCGACGAACTTGGCCACATAGGCATCGGCCCCCACGGAGCTCACGTGTGCTTCGTTGGCAGAGCCTGTGAGCGACGAGTGGATCACGACCGGAATCGACTTGAATCGCTGGTCTTGCTTGATGTTGCGGGTCAACGTGAAGCCGTCCATCACCGGCATCTCCAGATCGGTCAGCACCAGGGCCACTTTGTCTTTTGCCGTCTTGCCTTCGGCAAGAGCCTCCGCCTCCATGGCCTGCAGACGCTCCCAGGCTTCCTCACCGGTCTTGGTCATGATGTAGGGCGTGTCCATGGCGGTCAGCCCCTGTTCAATCATCATGCGCGCCACCGGTGAATCGTCGGCCGCCAGAATGACAGAGCCCTGGGGCAGTTGAACGGCCGCGCCCACGGACGCCGGCGTGATGGGTTCTTCCGCCGTGTGCATGACGTTGCGCAAGATCTGCTCCACATCCAGCACCTGAACCAGGCGTGACTGGTCGGTGTCGCCATCCAGCTTGGCGATGCTGGTCACCAGATCGCCGCCGTGGCCTTCTGCGGCCAGCACATCGCTCCATTCCAGTCGCACGATTTCGTCCACTTCTTCAACGGCAAACGCCTGCGTGGTGCGAGCGTATTCGGTCACCATCAGAATGGTCAGACCACGTTTGGGCACACAACCCACCACAGCGGGCAAGTCGATCACCGGAATGATCTGCCCTCGGATGTTGGCCACCCCGAGCACATGGGCCGGCGCATTGGCCATGGTCGTGATGGTGGGCATGACCAGGATTTCACGCACCTTGAAAACGTTGATGCCATACAGTTCGCGGCGGTCAGCCCCTTGAGCGCAGCCCAGGCGAAACAGCAGCAACTCGAACCGGTTGTTGCCCGTGAGGCTGGTGCGTTCGTTGACGTTGTGCAACGCAGTGGTCATGTGGAAAGACTCCAATGTTCGGAATGCCTCAGCATACGGAGCAAAGCCCTGCAGGTATCCACGCATGAGGCCCACAAACACACGCCTGTTTGGGGGCTAGCGTTTGCGAGCGAGAACCGGCCCAGAGGGTTTTCCCGCTGCGCTTCGGATCACGAAGCCATGGACATGGCGCAGACCGCTGGCGGGGGCATGGACACCGGCCGAAGGGACATGGGCGAAAGCAGCGTTGCCGACGCCCTGCCCAGGCCTGTTGCCCGGGGCGCCATGCTCAAAGCCCCGCCGGCCGGCTCGGTATGTTGGCCTCGTAAACGACATCCACCGTCTGGCCATCGACCATCTGAAGCAGCACGTTCATGCGCCGGAACGACCATTGAAGATCGACGGTGCCCAGCGCGGCACCTGGCCGCCGCTTGGTGCTGATGGGCAGGCCATAGCGCGTGCGCAACGAGGTTTGCAAGGTTTGCAGCAGCACTTGCATCCGCTCGCGGGAGGGAGGCGCAGCCCGCAGGCGGATGCGCTGCAGACGCCCGGATTCGAAATGAAAGCTGGCGACAAACTCTTCATCTGCGATCGTGGTCTTGGGGATTTCGAGCAAGGCGCTGGGGTCTGCCGCGCGCTGGGCCGGCGAGGTCTCGCGGGCTTCAGGCATCAAGGCGAGGATCTCGGCCGGGCTGGCTTGCATGGGCGCATCGCGCCACATTGTCTGTGCGGAGGCGGTGAGCGCCATGCTGGCGAGAACCAGACTTGTCAGAAAATGCTTCATCGGGCCTAGTGTGACGCAAGCGCCCGGCCCAAGGCCAGTGCAGGGCCTTATTTCAGGGCGGCGTCCAGCATCAGCATGAACACGAAGCCCGCCATGAGGGTGGCGGATGCCAGACCCTCAAACCCGTTGCGATGGGTCTCGGGAATGATCTCATGGCTCACCACAAAGATCATGGCCCCCGCCGCCACCGCGAGCCCCATGGGGTAGAAAGCGGGCAGGCTGCCCAGCGCCCACAAACCGAGAATCGCACCCAGTGGCTCGGCGAGACCCGAGAGCGCAGCCACGCCCCACGACAAGGTCGCGCCCTTGCCAAGGGAACGCAAAGCCATGGCCACAATCAGGCCCTCGGGCATGTTCTGCAAGCCGATGGCCAGCGCAACCGATGCGCCCGCCGCCTGCGCGGCGCTGTCGGCCGCCACGCCCAGTGCTGCACCCGAATACGCAGCGCCCACCGCCAGGCCTTCGGGCACGTTGTGGATCAGGATGGCCAGCACCATCAACCAGGCCCGCTGCGCCTGACCCACCTCGCCTTGCGCTGTCCACTGGGTGGCGTGACCCTGCGCTGCAGGTGGCAGCACCGCGTGTTCGTGTGGCATGGCTTTGTCGATGGCCAGCATCAAGCCCATGCCCATCAACAACCCCATGGCCGTGAGCGCGGCCGACCCGGTTTGCGCGACACCCGAGTTGGCCAGCATCGCCCGCCCGGCCTCCAGTGAAGGCAGCAGCAGGGCAAACACCGCCGCCGCCAGCATCACCCCGGCCGAAAACGCCATCAGGGCCGACTCTTGCCGCTTGCTCACCCGCTGCACCAGAAACACCGGCAAAGCCCCCACGGCGGTGGCCAGGGCTGCGATCAACGAAGCCTGCACCCCGGCTGTCATGGCGTCGCTGGCCCCGGTGGCGTCCCACCACACACGGCTCGTCTCCCAGAACGTGCTGCCGGCCACCAGCCCCGCCATCGACAGCAGGCCCGCGCCCAGCGCCAGCAAGGCATTGCGCAGCGCATGGGGAGGCAGGGGTGGCTCCATTTGTTGGATCTGGAACCACACAGGCCGGATCTGGCGGATGAGGGCGGTCATGGGCAATACCTCTGGTGAACAACGCTTTAAATGAGAATGATTCTCATTATAATAAGACCAGGCCCGATGTCCATTTGAAAGAAGTTATGGGTTTGATAGGGGGAAGAGGACGGGCGACCAGACGCCACCCGGGCCCTCCCCGCCTACAATCGCCCCCGATGAAAACCATCAACGCCATCATGATCGCCATCGGCTGGATCTTCGCCATCACCGCCGTCCTGGCGGCCCTGGGCTTCGGGTCCGTGCACCTGCATTTCGGACCGTTCGACTTCCGCCTGCCTGCGCGCTTCGGCTAGGGCCTGTTGGCCTGGACCGCTCCCCTTTTGGCGGGCCTTCGCCTGAGACCAACACTGCCTGTTTTTTAAGCGCCACCGCCCAGGCCAATGGGGACGCGGGTTTGACCGTTTGTCCCCACGCTTATCCACACCTTGGTGCACAAGCCGCGGGGACAAGTACGGGCTGTTCGGATCAACGCCCTGAACAGCCCACCCAAAGACTCACCCCTCACACACTTTTTTCCACGCTTCGATCGCCGCTGGCTCGCCGTTGCGGCACTGGATGAACAGGTTGAGCAACACCATTTCGGGGCACTGGTATGCCTGGGTCGGTGAACAAGGCACCTCGATCAGGCGGATGCCGCTGTTGGCCTGCAGACACTCAAGGTAGTAGCTGGAAAACGCCTCGACCGTGGTACACCGCTTGCCCTCGCCGCCGTAGGCGCGCACCAGGCTGAGCACATCGAATGCCTTGCTGGAGCAGTGGTACACCGGGCCGTCGCCGCTTTTGCCCAGGTGAAAGATGTCGTTGCGCATGTAGACGATGGTGAGCGGCAGGCCTTGTTTCTGAAAATGGATCAGCTCGTTGAGCTGGAAATGAAAACCGCCGTCACCGGTGATGACCACCACCCGGTCGCTGAGCCCCTGGCGAGCCACGTTTTCCGCGATGACACGGGCGTAGGGCAACGAAGTCCCCATAGCGGCGTACCAGGGGTTGGTCAACCAGTTGATGCCCAGCTCCGTGGCCTTGGGCCGCAAACCATAGCTGGCAAAAAACGAGTTGCCGACCTCGGGCACAAACACGCTGCCAAAGCTTTGTTCCGCCTGGCAGGCGTTGAGCGTGGCGGCGAGCGTGTGGAAATCCATCTTGTCCCCAGGCGCTGGCGCCACAGCGGCAAAGGGTTCCGGTGCAAACTGAAAAGCCTGGCGTTTGCTGCCGAGCAGTTGCTCAAATATGGTGCAGAGGTCGGCCTCGTGCGGCACGGTGGACTTCACCACCGTCTTGTTGTCGATCGTGTGTACGCGGTGGGTGCCGGTGTGGAAGGCACTCGCGGTGTCCTGGGCGAACACGCTGGTGCCGATGTCGAGCACGTAGTCCACCTGGTTTTCCACGTACTGCCGCACATCGGTCGCGCTGAAAACACCGTTGTAGGCGCCCAGGCACAGCGGGTGGGTTTCGTCAAAAACGCCTTTGGAGAACCAGGTGCTGATCAACGGGACCTGATACTTCAGACAGAAATCCCAGACCAGCTTTTTCAACGCCGGGTTGCGCTTGACCTGCTCACCCGCATAGACCAGCGGGGCCTTGGCGACGGCCAGTTTTCGCTCGATGGTCTGCACGATGTGCTCAAGGCCTGCGAACACCAGATCGGTGCTGTTCAAGCGATCCAGCGGCGGCAATGCCAGCGGCTGCGTGAGTGCGAACACCAGGTTGCGCGGCACCTCGATGAACACCGGCTCCCGGTGCAGCCAGGCGTGTTTGACCAGCTCGAAGAAGCGGTAGCCTGCTATGTTGGGCTGGCCGCTGGCGCGGTCGCCTTGCAGGCGCTCGCTGCGCAGCCCCAGCGCGGCAAAGGCGTGCAGTGCGGCGTCGTAGTTGGCTCGCCAGGCATGGGCGGGCTGCACCATGTGGTGGATGCTGTGCTGGTGCACTTCGTCTTCGCCGGGCGCGCCGGAAATGAACACCACCGGCAGACCCTCGGTCTTGGCCAAAGCCGCGGCCGACATGCAGGGCAACGAGCCCACGGTGTAGGTGGTCAGCGCAAAGCCCACGCCTTCAACCTCGGCCTGCGCACAAGCGCAAAACCCGGCGTGCATTTCATTGCTGGCCGGCGACACCGTGAGCGCATCGGTATCCAGCGCACGGATCAGGTTGGCGGCAAAGTCGCCCCCCACGCTGTAGATGCGCTGGCCACCAAAGTGCGCAATGGTCTGGCGCATGCTGTCGCCCAGGGTGCTCAAGGTGCTTTCGTACGCGGGGCCGAAGTTGTGCTCGTAGGTGGTTGTGGTGGTTGCCGTCATCTGTCGCGCTCATGGGGTTGAGAATGCGGCAGTGTTCCAGCTGTGGGGGCAAACGCGGTTGACCTCGGTCAACAGAAGCCCAAGAAGCCCAGTCGCTTGCCAGCCAAAGAACTCTGCATCAGGGAGGCCACGCCCCCTTGTTCACGCCGAGCCCGCCCCGAAATGACCGCCCTTGCCGGCCGCTCAGCGGAGCGTTTTTCTCACCAGCACCAGGTTGTCCAGCACCAGATGGGACGACCAGATGAACCGCGCATCGGCGCCCGGCGCATCAAAAACATCGGCGAAACGCGTGTAGGCCGGTTTGTTGTCCACGCCCACGGTTGCGTTCGTGTAAGTGGTGGCCATGGGCCAGGCGGTGTCGTCAAAACCCGGCGCCGCCCAGTTGTCGGGCAGTGCCCAATGGGCACCCCAATAGCGGCCCGCATCGTCGGAGCCCGAGGTATCGCAGGCAGCGCTGTCGCGGACTGGCCCTGATACCTTCAAACAAGACCGGTCCTTGAGCGGGCCGGTGTAGAAGGTCTGGGCGCGCCAGCTGCCATCGGTCAACAGGGCGGTTTTGCCCGCAGGGTCTTTGATGTGCATCACCAAGCCACCATCCCCCGGCTGAAAGCGATGGCCTCGCCCGCGCTCGGAGCCAAGCCCCAGGTTTTCCTCCCAGTCGACCAGCATCATCGCGATGGTCACGGGCCGTTGGGCCTTGAAGTGGACCACACTGGCGTTGAAAGGCGTGAAGGGCACGGCGTCCACCGCCAGCAACTTGCCGTTGGCGTAGAACTCGAAGTAGTTGTCGGAAAAAATGTACGCCACAAAGGTTTCGTCACCCCCGGCGTCCATCACCGGGATGGTCGCCAGATCCAGATCCGACAACTGGCCGGGCGTTGGCCCGCCACATTCGTTGTACAGATCCGGCGCCTTGACAGCGGTCTTGAAATGGGTCTCGGCGGGTACGGTCCAGACCTTGCCATCTTCCGACGTGATGGTGCCGACGGCACTGACGCGGCTCCGGGGGCCGCAATCGAGCAACCCCGCCTCAACCACCCTGGCAGGCCCTTGGGTGAAGCTCGGCTGCTGGGCAACGGCCGGGCTGGACAGCAAGGCGAGCGAAAGAATCAGGAGTGGGGTTTTCATGGCAGGCCGGATGCTTCGTTTGTGACCGTGGGTGGGAGGCATGGATGACAGGGGCCTTGACGATTGTGAACGGGTTTGCGCAGAAAGCATGCCACCCATGCTGTGGAACCCCATGACCCTCGGCAAGCCAGGCCCGTTTGCTCGAACGCAGGACACGTCAACGCCGTTTGGTAGATACTCCATGGTGTATTTGACCCAATGAGGCTTCGTATGAATGTCGACGTGTTTTTTCAGCAGTACTGGCCACTCATGGCGCTGGTGCTGTGGTTTGGCTACAAATGGTGGAATGCCCGCAGGGTCGTGGCCCTGTTGCCCGCACTCAGGCAGCAAGGCGCGACCCTGGTCGATGTGCGGTCTGCGGCGGAGTTTGCGGCCGGGAATGCCCCCGGTTCGGTCAACATACCGCTCGGGGAGCTGGGCAACCGGTTGCAAGAGATTCCAGCATCAGCACCGGTGGTGCTCTGCTGTGCCAGCGGCACCCGCAGTGGCATGGCCAAGATGGTGCTGAAGAAAAACGGTTACCCGCAGGTTTTCAACATCGGCAAATGGAGCAACCTGCTGCGCTGACGGTTCCGGCAGGAGGGATCTACCGGCACCTGGGTCTGCTGGCGTGCACCTCACCACGGGGGGACACACCGCCAGGCCGCGTCCACCGCCTCCATACTTTCTGCAACATGTTGTGCGAACCTCGGGTTCTGCGCACCGGACACCTGTTTTTGCAGTTCAAGTCTGGACCAGGCCCTGTCTGGGCAAGCCTCAACCGAACCCAAGATCCCCATGCACATCACCACTTTGGCCCATCGTCTGGCTGCCACCGGATTGCTCACGCTGCTGAGCTGGACAGCCGCCGCCCCGGCCGCAAACGCACAAACAGCCGCCTACCCGATCGTGGACACCATGCAAAGCCAGTGTTTCGACACGGTGGGTGCGGCCATCCCATGCCCGGCAAAGGGCGAACCGCTGCACGGCCAGGATGCCCAGTACCCGGCTCTTGCCGCGGCCTACGCCGACAACGGCAACGGCACGGTCACCGACCGGAACACCCTGCTGGTCTGGCAAAAGACCCCGGGCAAAAAACGCCTCCAGTTTGAAGAAGCCAATGCCTATTGCGCTGCCCTGGAGGTCGGTGGCGTGACCGACTGGCGCGTGCCCACGATCAAGGAACTCTACAGCCTGGCCGATTTCCGGGGCGAACTCCTGAGACCCGAACAAGGCCAGCCCACGCCTTACATCGACACCCGGTATTTTGACTTTGAGTACCCGGCTCCGCCGCAGGTGTTTGCCGGGTAGTTCTGGAGCAGCACGCTGTATGTGAAAGGGCCCGTCATGGACGGCCAGAACCAGGGTGCGTTCGGTTTCAATTTTGCCGACGGCCACATCAAGGCCTATGGAACCGGCCGCGATTTCTTCACCGGCGAAGAACGGCAGACCGGGGGCCCCCAGGGCGGCAAGCACCCAGGCAACTTCGTGCGCTGTGTGAGCGGCGCTGAAAACGCCTACGGCATCAACCAGTTCAAAGCCGAGGCCAATGGCACGGTGACCGACACGGCCACCCGGCTCGAGTGGCAGCAACAGGACGACGGTGTGCGCCGCGAGTGGAAAGAGGCACTGGCCTACTGCGAAGCCTTGAACCTCGGCGGCCAACAAGACTGGCGCCTGCCCGACTCCAAAGAGCTGCAAAGCATTGTGGACTACGGAAAGACCGCTTTCCCGGCCATCGACACCGGCGTTTTCGCCATCACCCAGGACTCGGAAACCCTCGATTACTGGACCAGCACCACCTTTGGCGACTTCAAGAACCACGCCAACGTGATCGCCTTCGGCAAGGCCCTGAGCAAAAGTGCCAGCCAGACCGGGTACCGGGATTGGCACGGCGCCGGCGCCCAGCGGTCGTCCTTCAAAACCCTGACGGGTCAGACCCTCACGGCAGAAGACTCCTGCTCGGTCAACGCCTGCGATATCGACAGGCCTGACAACCTGGTGCGCTGCGTTCGCACGGCCCGCTGACCCGCGCGGGACGACCGGCGGCGCGCCATTTGGCGCGCTACTTGCTTGCGCAGACGGCATGAAAACCTTTATCCGCATGGCTGAGGTGTGGACACCCACAGACGACGACAGCATGCTGGTGCTGTCCAGCGGCCTCTTCCCCGATGCACCTGCATTTGAAGCCATCACGCGCCAGATGGTGTTTATGAAGGGCGAAGGACTGCCCGGACGCGCCTGGGCAAAGGGCCACCCCTTGATGATGCGCGAGCTGGTGGGCAGCTATTTCAAGCGCGCAGCGGCTGCCCGCGCCATCGACCTGACCTGTGCCGTGGCATGTCCGGTATTCCAGGCCCAGCAGCTGCGCTGCGTGATCGTTCTACTGATGGGAGGCGCCTCATCGACATCGGGCTCGGTGGAGCTGTGGCGCAACGATTCGCGGCTGTCGTCGGACATGACCCTGGTCGACGGGTATTTCGGCGACACCGACCGCGCCGCTGATCTGGAGGCCCTCACGCTGAGTGGCTGGCTGCCCCGTGGCGCGGGCGCGCCTGGGCTGGCATGGCAAAAAGGCGAGACGGTCTGTATACCCGACATCGCCCAATCCAGGCAGTTTCTGCGCACCGAGGCGGCCCTGGCACTGGGCATCGAACGGGCGATGGCCATGCCATGCACGGTAAGGGATGCGAGCACCTGGGTCCTGACCCTGCTCTCCGCGCCAGCAGCGCCCATCGCTTTGCGCGCCGAAATCTGGCGCAACCATGAAACCCTGGCGGGCACACTCGTTCGCACCGCCGGTTTTTGTGAGTCTCAGGGCACACT
>JBFHEQ010000044.1:0-12597 GCA_041584075.1 Hydrogenophaga sp. | reverse complement strand
GCGCCATGGACGAGCGCGGGCGTTTGCCGGGTTCGACCCGGTTGGCCCCCGGGCGGCCCTGTTCATCGGCCGGTGCAAAGCTGAAATCGGTGAGCTCGTTGTTGAGCAGGAATCCGCCCGGGCGGGCCGGGTTGGTGCTGACCATGAGGCGTGAGCCGAAGCCGGCTTCGATGGTGGTGGTCATGGCCAGGGAGTTGCCGAAGGCGTCGACGATGCTGATGTGGCTGGTGCCGTACTCGGGTTGTTCGGGCATGGGTGCCCAGGCGCTCACCGTGCCTTTGGGGGACCCGGCGGGGGCCTTGGGCATGCGCTGGGCGGTGATCAGGCTGGCGCGTTCATCGAGGTAGGCGGGATCGAGAAGGCTGGACCAGTTGCTGGCGGGCGGGATCACAAACGCAGGATCGCCCACGTAGAGCGCGCGGTCGGCGAAGGCCAGGCGCGAGGCCTCGGTGTAGGCGTGCAGGTAGGCGGGGGTGGGCAGGCCATCGCTGCCGAGTGGCTCGGCTCCGGCGGGCACGCGGGCCAGCGTGCCCAGGATCTGGCCGATGGCGATCGCGCCCGAGCTGGGTGGCGGAAAGCCGCACAGGCTCCATGCTCGTGCGATGGAACCGGCCACCGCCGGGGGGGTGTAGTCATGGCAGATGGCGCTGCGCTCGATGGGCTGGTAGCGGGCCAGGTCGTCGAGCGTCAGGCTGCCGGGGTTGCTGGCGTGTTGTTGAACCTTGTTGACAATGGCCTGCGCCACGGGGCCTTTGAGCAAGGCGTTGGGGCCGGCCTGTGAAATCGCCCGCAGCACGGCGGCGAGTTCGGGATTTTTCAGCAGATGGCCGACCGGGTGTGGCTGGCCGTTGCCTTGGTAAAAGTAGGCCGCAGCCACCGGGTCGGCTTTGAGCGCGGTTTCTGCTTCGAGCTGGGTGAACAGGCGCGGGCTCACGGGAAACCCTTGTTCGGCCAGCTGGATCGCCGGCTCAAACAGGCGGGCCCAGCGGAGCTTGCCGTGTTGGCGGTGGGCCAGGGCCAGCATGGCGACGGTGCCGGGCACGCCCACCGAGCGTCCGCCCACCACGGCCTCCATGAAAGGCATGGGTTTGCCGTTGGCATCCAGGAACAGGCGCTCGTCGGCGGCGGCGGGAGCGGTCTCCCGCCCGTCAAAGGCCTGGACCCGCTTGCCGTCGTGGTGCATCAGGAAGGCGCCTCCGCCAATGCCGCTGGACTGCGGTTCCACCAGGCTGAGCACCATTTGCACCGCCACTGCGGCATCGACGGCACTGCCACCCGCCTTCAGGATATCGGCGCCGGCCTGTGTGGCGAGCGGGTTGGCTGCGGCCACGGCATGGCGGTTCAAGGTCCAGCCGGGCTTTGTGGTCAGACCGCTGGCGCTTTCAGGCTGGGCCTGTGTCGGTGTTGGTGTTGGTGTTGGTGTGGCCGCTGCAGGGGCGGCTTGGGGCGCTGGCAGCGAGCGCTGGGGCGGTGTCAGCGCAGAACAGGCTGCCAGGGTCAGCGTGCTCACCAGCAACAGGGGCAGGGCGAGCCGGGTGATTTTTTCAAGGCTGGGTGTGCAATGTGTCATGCTGGAGTCTCGCAAACAATAGGGGTGGGGGTACGCGATTGCCGCAGATCAAGGGTTTGCGCCACAGTTTGCGTTATTTTTAGAGGTCAGGCGAGTCTTGACCTGCATGCCCTCCCATTTTTAAAGCCGCCAGAAAGCCATTTGTAATGACGCTCACGCTACCAACGCCACAACACCCACTGGGACCGTTTGGGGTGCCCACCCGTCAGTTGGTCCACACGTTGCCACAGCTCATCGATGCCCAGCTGGCACAGCACCACTTGCCCATCGTCGGACTGCGCGACGCGCTGGCGCAACTGCGCATTCTCGAAGAGTCCGCACTGGATGAACTGGTGGCGGAAGACCCCGATCTCTTGCGTTCACGGTCCCATGAGCTTGTCGACCGACTGATGTTGACCGACGACGAGCTGCAGCGGGCACTGGCGCGGGTGGCGGGTGTGGTCGAGGTGGAAGTGCTGGGGTTTGAGACCGAGCGCGATGCCTTCACCGTCTTGCCCCTGCGGGCTGCGCACGGCTTCCATGTGGTGCCCCTGGGCATGGCCAATGAACAGTTCTTCGTGGCGTCGTGTACACCCACCGATGACGAACTGCACCGCCAGTTGTGTTCCCAGACTGGCCACACGGTGTGCCTGGTGTGGGCCAGCCGAGAAGCCATCGAGCGGCGTCTGGAAGTGCAGGACCGTGTGGCGCATGCCGGTCATGCCAATGGCTCGGAGAAGATCGTGAACGAATTGCGGCAGCGCTACCTTCCGCGCCAGCATGGGGCGGGCCAGGATGAGCAGACCCTGGTGGAAGACCTGGTCATGCAGGCCATGGTGGAGGTGGGTACCGGCGGCGAGACCGAGCAACTGAGTTCGGCCAGTGAGTCGGCCGGCATGGTGCGGCTGGTGAACCAGATGATTGCCGAAGCGCAACGCACCCATTCGTCCGACATCCACATTGAAACCAACGGGGGCGATACGCTCACCGCCATCCGCTTTCGCAAAGATGGCGAGCTGGAGCCCTACCTCTGGCTGCCGCCCAAACTGCGTGGCCCCCTGGTGTCGCGCATCAAGATCATGGCCCGGCTCGACATCGCCGAGCGCCGCCGTCCGCAGGACGGCAAGATCGATTTTTCCGAGTTTGGTGGCAAAGCGCTGGAACTGCGCGTGGCCGTGATGCCCACCCACGACGGGCTGGAAGACGTGGTCTTGCGCTTGCTGGAATCGGCCAAGCCGCTGCCCTTGAAGCAGCTGGGCCTGCAGCCGCGCGATCTGAAAACGATCGCCGATTTTTCCCAGCGCACCTTCGGCATGGTGCTGGCTGTGGGGCCCACGGGATCGGGCAAGACCACCACGCTGCATTCCATGCTGGCCGAGGTCAACACCGCCGAACACAAGATCTGGACCGCCGAGGACCCGATCGAGATCACCCAGCCCGGCTTGCGCCAGGTGCAGATGAACCCCAAGATCGGCCTCACGTTTGCCAGCGCCATGCGCGGGTTTTTGCGGGCCGATCCCGACATCATCATGATTGGCGAGATTCGCGATGCCGAGACCGCCAAGATCGCCATCGAGGCTTCCTTGACCGGTCACCTGGTGCTGTCCACGCTGCACACCAACAACGCCAGCGAAAGTGTGGTCCGGTTGCTGGATCTGGGCATGGATCCCATGAATTTTGCCGACTCTTTGTTGGGGCTGGTGGCGCAGCGGCTGGCGCGCAAGCTGTGTACGCATTGCGCTTCGGACCGTCCGCTGGATGCCGCCGGTTGGGAGGCCCTGCTGGAGGAATACATGGAAGGCAGCGATCTGAGCCGGCCTCAGGCGCAGGCCCGTTTGCTGGAGGCAGCTGGTGTCGATTCGCCGGATGCGATCCACTTGCGCCATGCGGTGGGCTGCGAGCACTGCGGCGGCAAAGGCTACAAAGGGCGGGTGGGTGTGTACGAGATTCTGGAGAACAGCCGAGCCATCAAACAGCTGATCCAGAGCCGTGCCCGGCCTTCCGAAATATTTGACGTGGCGGTGAACGAGGGCATGCGCAGCCTGCGCCATGATGCGCTGGAGAAGGTTGTGCAGGGGCTTCTCGACTTGAAGCAGGCGCGCAGCGCGTACCGCTGACCGAGCCACCGGACCGGTTTTTCGGCGGTAACAAAGAAGAGAGCCCGGCGATCCCGGGCTCTCTTTTTCTCAGGTGCGCAGCCTCAGCGAGGGGCCAGGCGGATCGCACCGTCCAGGCGAATGACTTCGCCGTTGAGCATGTCG
Source organism: Hydrogenophaga sp. (assembly GCA_041584075.1). Lineage (GTDB taxonomy): Bacteria > Pseudomonadota > Gammaproteobacteria > Burkholderiales > Burkholderiaceae_C > Hydrogenophaga. Next base: position 8,787 of record JBFHEQ010000044.1, on the reverse strand, counting down.
TTTTCAATGATGTGCTTGGCCAGCTTGGCGTAGTCGTCGGGCGTGCCCAGGCGGCTGGGGAAGGGCACGTTGGCGGCCAGCGCATCCTGCACATCTTGCGGCATGCCGAAGAGCATGGGGGTGCCGAAAATGCCGGGGGCGATGGTCATGTTGCGGATGCCGTTGCGGGCGAGGTCGCGGGCCACGGGCAGGGTCATGCCCACAATGCCGCCCTTGCTGGCCGCGTAGGCAGCCTGACCGATCTGGCCATCGTAGGCCGCCACGCTGGCGGTCGAGATCATCACGCCGCGTTCGCCCGTGGCCTCGGGCTCGTTCTTGCACATCGCTTCCGAGGCCAGGCGGATCATGTTGAAGCTGCCCACCAGGTTGACCATGATGGTCTTGGTGTACACGGACAGAGAGTGCGCGCCGTTTTTGCCCACGGTCTTTTCTGCTGGCGCAATGCCCGCGCAGTTGACCAGTCCCATGAGCTTGCCCATGGAAACAGCCTGGGCCACCACCGCCTGGCCGTCGGCTTCCTGGCTCACGTCGCATTTCACAAAAGCACCGCCAATGTCTTTCGCGACGGCTTCGCCCTTGTCGGCCTGCATGTCGGCGATCACGACCTTGGCGCCGTTGGCGGCCAGCATGCGCGCCGTGCCCTCGCCCAGACCCGATGCACCACCGGTGACGATGAAAACCTTGCCTTGAATGTCCATGGGATGCTCCTGTGGGTTGTATTGACGTTAACGTAAACGTCAATTATCCCTCAAGGCCCACGGTGGTCAAGCCGCAGGCAGTTTCAGGACAACTTCGGTGCCGCTGCCCGCCATGCTGGAGACCTCCAGCTGCCCGCCGTGCAGCTCGGCAATGCGCTTCACGATGGCCAGGCCCAGGCCTTTCCCGCCTTCGCCGGTGGACGGCGCCACATGGCTGCGGCTCTGGTAGAAGCGGTCGAACAGGCGGGGCAGGTCTGCGGGGTCGATGCCGGGGCCCTGGTCTCGCACGCTGATGTGGGCCATGGCGCCTTGCCGCCTGTCATCGTGGCGCGTGGCCGTCAGGGTGATGGTGCTGCCCGGCGGACTGAACTTGAGCGCGTTGTCCACCAGATTGGCCACGGCCCGCTCGATCAGCTGCACATCGACCGCAGCGATGGGCGCGGGTTGGTCCGGGTGGTCCACCACTTCCAGAAGCACACCGCCTTGCCGTGCCCGTTCGGTGAATCGCATGCACACGTCGTCCAGCAATTCGGTGAGATTCAGTCGCTCGGTCTTGATCTGGAACGCAGGTTCGTCGAGCCGGGCCAGATCGCCCAGGCTGTGGACCAGTCGCGCCGCGTTGCGCGTGTTGCGCAGGGCCACCGCCAGCAGCAGGCGATCCGGCTCGCGCGCCGCATCGGATTGCCAGCGGTGGTCCAGCGTTTCCAGGCAGGTGGTGGTTGCGGTGAGGGGAGACTGCAGGTCGTGTGACAGGTTGCTGACGCCCTCGCGGCGGAAGTGGTCCAGGCGATGCATCGTGGCCCATTGCTGACGCAGGGTTTGCAGCATGGCCGACATGCCGCGGGCGAGCTGGCCGAATTCGTCCTGGCTCCGGGTGTCGGGGATATCCCAGCGCTGGGCGCTTGTTGGTGGCTGGCTGGCGTCGGCATCCAGCAGCCCCTGGTCACCGATCTGGCCCACGGCGGCGGTGAGGCGTTTGAGCGGGCGTGTGATGGACGCAGTGACCCAGGCGGCCAGCATGGTCGACAACGCCACCACGGCCAGCATCATGAACACCACCGGTTGTGACAGCACGCTGCTCAAAGCTGCCGGGTTGCGGTCGGTCAGGTCCCGGGCCCGGGTCACCAGGTACAAGTAACCCACGGCAGCCGGAGCCGGGGCGATGGACATCGGCCGCAGCACCCGGGCCGCCACCACCACGCGGATGTCCATGCGCTCAGGGTTGTCGCCCAGGACATAGGGCATGGGGTCTTCGCTGGCGGCCATCATGACGGGGCCCATGTTGACCTTGAACGACTGGGCCAGGGGCACTTCACTGCTGGTGCTCAGCACACGGCCCTCGGGGTCGAGCAGGTAGAGCTGGGTGTCCGGTTCGTAGAGCACCAGGTTCGCGAGAAAATGGCCGAACTCGTCGCCGAACCGCTCACGCAGGCTCAGCAGGTCGGTGTGCTGGGCCGTGACGCGTTTGAGGAAAGCGTCTGCGCGGTAGTAGCTGGACTCGTGCTCGAAGCGTTCGTAGGCCAGCACCAGCGCCAGGACCACGCCCAGGGCGGTCAGCAGCCCGGTCAGGCCGATCGTGAGCGCCAGCTTGGTCCGGACGTTCATGCCGGGTCCGCCGGGCGTTCACGCATCTTGTAGCCCGCGCCCCGCACGGTGAGGATGAACTCCGGTTTCAGCGGGTCTTGCTCCAGCTTGGCGCGCAGCCGGTTGATGTGGGTGGTGACGGTGTGTTCGTAGCCATCGTGGCTGTAGCCCCAGACCGCGCTGAGCAGCTGGGCGCGCGAATAGACGTGGCCCGGATGCTGGGCGAAATGCACCAGCAGGTCAAACTCCAGCGCCGTGAAGTCTTGCGGTTTGCCGGCCACCGTCACCAGCCGTTTGACTGGCTGGATTTCCAGTTCTCCGTTGACCAGGGTGCTGGCGGTATCGGGCTCGTCGGCCTGCGCCGCGAGGGCGACTCTCAGCTGTTCTGCCCTGCGAAGCAGGGCCTTGACACGGGCCAGGAACTCCGCGAGCGAGAAGGGTTTTGTGAGGTAATCATCGGCACCCAGCTCCAGGCCGAGCACCCGGTCGAGTTCGGTGGCTTTTGCGGTCAGCATGAGGATGGGCGTGGTATCGCCCCGTGCGCGCAGGTTCTTGCAGACCTCCAGGCCGTCCATGCCGGGCATCATGAGATCCAGCACCAGCAGGTCGCAGGGGGCATCGGTGTGCAGTGCCAGCGCGCTGAGTCCATCGCGGGTTTCGCTCACGTCATAACCCGCACCGTGCAGGTTCAGTGCCAGCAGGTCTCGGATATCGGTCTGGTCTTCGGCCACCAGAATGCGCTTGGCTGGGTTCATGTGCCATGAGTCTGGCACATCGCCCGATTCTTACGTCAATGTGATGCAAATGTGATGTTTTGCGAGAGTCCTGTGATCTGGGTTTTCCACAGTAGGGGCATAGCCACCCCGAAAGGACCGCACCATGCCCCTCACCACACACGAACCCCTCACCGCTGGCCGCACGACACCGAGCTCGCTGGGCTGCATGTGCGACCAGGAAGTCTTGGGCCATCGGGCCTATCTCGTGGCCTTTGCGCGGCGCAAGCTCCACGATCCGGCTTTGGCGGAAGACGTGGTCCACGATGTCTTCGAGGCGGTGCTCGGTGGGCGCGCGAGTTTTGCCGGCCGCAGTGCCCTGCGCAGCTGGCTGGTGGGCATTCTCAAGAACAAGATCGTGGATCTGATACGCGACCGCGCCCATTACCAGTCGGTGGCCTGGGAGACCGACAGTGAAGGGGAATGCCCAGCCTGGGAAACAATGGTCTGCCCCGGGGCGCGGCCTGAAGAATGGGCTGAGCAGCGCGAACGCCTTGCCATCGTGATGGCCCGCATCGCGCAGTTGCCCGCCGGGTTGCGAGATGCCATGGAGCACCGGATCCTGGCAGAAGAGTCCACTCAGGTCGTGTGTGAGCGGCTGGGCATCAGCCAGGACAGTCTCTTTGTGCGCCTGCACCGGGCGCGCAAATGCCTGGACAGCTGACGCGCAGATCGTCGCCGCCGTTTTTCATCGCGTTGTCACATGATGCCCTTACGCTGGGCTCCTTGCCTTTTTCAGACGCACGGAGTTTTCATGATTGACAGCCACGACGAGCTGCTTCACCGCATCCACAACGATTTGATGGACGGGTACGACGAAGAGCTGGAGATGGAAATCGAGGATCGCCATGTCGATGCGCTCGCTCAGGGCATGGATGCCGAGGCGTTGACCCGCCGCTCCGAGGAGCGCAGGGTGTATTTTCGGGAGCTGTTTCGCCTTCAGGCAGAGCTGGTGAAGCTGCAGGACTGGGTGGTGGCGACAGGCCACAAAGTGGTCATTGTGTTCGAGGGCCGCGACGCGGCGGGCAAGGGCGGCGTGATCAAGCGCATCATGCAACGGCTGAACCCAAGGGTGTGCCGCGTGGTGGCTTTGCCGGCACCCAACGATCGCGAGCGCACACAGTGGTATTTCCAGCGCTACGTGCCCCATTTGCCGGCCGGCGGCGAAATTGTGCTGTTTGACCGCAGCTGGTACAACCGCGCCGGCGTGGAAAAGGTCATGGGCTTCTGTACCGACGAGCAATACGAAGCCTTCTTCCGCGATGTGCCCGAATTCGAGAAGATGATCGTGCGCTCCGGGGTGCAGTTGATCAAATACTGGTTCTCCATCTCTGACGAAGAGCAGGAGTTGCGGTTTCTTGGCCGCATCCACGATCCGCTCAAGCAGTGGAAGCTCAGCCCCATGGACCTGGAGTCACGGCGCCGCTGGGAGCACTACACCAAGGCCAAAGAGGTGATGCTCGAACGCACCCACATCCCGGAGTCGCCCTGGTGGGTGGTGCCGGCCGACGACAAGAAAAAAGCCCGCCTCAACTGCATCACCCATTTATTGAGCCAGATGCACTATTCGGAAGTCGAACGCCCCGGCATCACCTTGCCCGAGCGCGTGCGCCACGAAGGCTACCGTCGCCATGAAGTACCCGGCGAGATCCTGGTGCCCGAGGTGTTTTGAGCGTTCCACCCATACAGGCTGTCACACCATTCATTCAACGGCCGTGCCGGACGGCGTTGTGCAGGGAGCGAAGAACGAGGAAATGAGAGCGAAGGGAATGCCATGGGCCTGCGGTGACGCAGGCCTTCTTTTTTGGAAGGATGCGTTGTCGGCAGCAGCGTCGTGCGCCAAGGACAGGGGCATGGGCACATGTTTACGAGCTGCCCAGAAATGATGATGCCCCTGGCACGGACCGTGCACGGGGCGCTCAGAGGCGTTTCAGGAGAGGCTGGGCCGCTCTGTGGGGCCGCAGGTCCGGCCTTGCCGGCACGAGCCCCGGGCCGGCGTGGGGGCGATGGAAGTGTTGTTAGCTACAGCAGAGGAGCCCTCTCAGGGTGCAGTGGGTCCGGCTTTGCCGGCCCGCCAGCACCGCCCCCTTGAGGGGGTGACGGCCCGAGCATCGGGCCGGCGCGGGGGTGGGCTTACTTGTATCCCACCCGGTCCAGCATCTGCTGCACCTTGGTCATGTTCTTGGCCACCACACCCAGGGGCACGGTCTCTGCCTTGAAATTGTCGCCGCCCATGGCCTTGATGGCCGGGTTGTCGATCGTCACGCCCTTGGCGGCAGCGAACTCGTTGTTGCCGTTGGCGAAGTAGTCTTGCGCGTAGGGGCTGGCGAGGTATTCCATGAATGCCACAGCGTTCTCGCGGTGTTTCGCGTGTTTGGCCACAGCTGCGCCGGCGATGTTGACGTGGGTACCGGTGGTGCCCTGGTTGGGGAACACCACGCGCACTTTCTCGATCACAGCCTGGTCTTCGGGCTTGTTCGATTTGATCAGGCGGGCCATGTAGTAGGTGTTGGTCAAAGCAACGCCGCACTCGCCGGAGGCCACGGCCTTGATCTGGTCGGTGTCACCGCCTTTGGGGGAGCGGGCCATGTTGTTCACCAGGCCTTGGAGCCAGGCTTCGCCTTTGGCGTCGCCCAGGCGCTCCACCACGGTGGAGAACAGGGAGAGGTTGTAGGGGTGTGAGCCCGAGCGTGTGCAGACCAGGCCCTTGAGTTTGGGGTCGGCCAGTTGCTCGTAGGTGGCGACGTCGGTGGCCTTGACGCGCAGCGGGTCGTAGACAATCACGCGGGCGCGGGTTGAAAAACCGGTCCAGGTGACACCCTCGGTTGTGGAGGTTGCCCGCAGGTTGGAGGGGATGGCGGCGTCAAGCTTGGCCGACTGGATGGGCTGGAACAGGCCCTGGCTGTCAGCCGAGGCCATGCGAGCGGCGTCGACCAGCAAGATCACGTCAGCGGGAGAGCTGCTGCCTTCGGCGCGCAAGCGAGCCACGATGCCGGCGTCGTCCGCATCGACGCGGTTGATTTTGATGCCGGTGTTCTTGGTGAAGGTGTCATACATCGCCTCGTCGGTCTGGTAGTGGCGGGCAGAGTAGATGTTCAGCACTTTGTCCTGAGCCTGTGCAGAGGGCAGTGCGGACAGGGCAGCGGTGGCCGCAAGGGCCATGGCGAGTGGGCGGGCAAGGATCATGGTGAGTGGATGGATGGGTTGAGGTGGCTGCAGACGCAGCAACATGTGAAACTGAACGAGATGCTAACACAAATGCGAATGGTTCGTAATAAGACAAACCTCTGCTGGACCTTGTCGGTGGTATTGGTTGCGCTCCTGGGAGGGTGCTCCCTGCGCTTGCCGGGGCAGGGAACGCACGAGTCCGAGATCCGCAGCTTGCCGCCAGTGGCTGCTGAGCCAACGCTTCGAGCCCCGCGGGTCGGACTGGCGCTGGGCGGTGGCGCAGCACGCGGGTTCGCGCATGTGGGTGTGATCCAGGTGCTGGAGCAGCACGGAATCCGCCCCGACCTGGTGGTCGGTACCTCGGCGGGCAGTCTGGTGGCAGCCCTGTACGCGAGCGGTCTGACTGCGGCGAACCTGGAGCGAGAAGCGCTGGCCATGGACGAGGCCACACTCACCGACTGGACCATGCCTTTGTTTGGCCGGGGCATGTTGCGGGGTGAGGCGCTGGCGCGCTATGTGCGCAAGGAGGTGGGCGGCAAACTGATCGAACAGATGCCGCTGCCGTTGGGCATTCTGGCCACTGATCTGGGCAATGGAGAGGGGGTGCTGTTTCGCCGGGGCGATGCTGCCCAGGCGGTTCGTGCGTCCAGCGCTGTGCCGGGGGTTTTCGTGCCTGTGACCATCGCCGGGCGGGACTATGTGGACGGCGGGCTGGTGGCGCCGGTGCCGGTGAACCAGGCTCGGTCCATGGGCGCCGAAGTGGTCATCGCGGTGGACATCTCCAGCGATCCCCAGGGCAACGACGCCAATGGCTGGCTCAAGGTCTTGCTGCAGACGACGGCCATCATGGGTCAGAGCATCAACCGTCAGACCATGCAGGCCGGCGATGTGATCGCGGTGAGGCCTTTGCTCAGCGGGGTCGGGAGTGCGGACTTTGCTGCCCGTCAGCGCAGCATTGAGGCGGGCAGGGCTGCGATGCTCGGTGCCTTGCCACGGCTCAAGGCAGAGCTGGCCAAGGGGCGGGCGCCCTGAAGCGAGAGCCCTGGAACACAAAAAAAGCCCCCGCTTGCGGCGAGGGCTTGAAGGGGTCCGATGAAATCGAATTTCGAAAAGGACCCGAGGAGACAACCAGAAAAAGCGGTCTGTTTCCAGCGCCGCCTTTTGAGGGTGCAGCGCTATGGTGCATGGGTTCCATTGTGCAGGCTTTGATCAAAGTCAAAGCCCGAAGGAACCGCAGCTTTCCGCGGTAAATCAACGCTTCTTGGCGGCGGCCTTGGTGGCGGTCACAGCCTGCGACGTCACGGTGTTGAAGTTCGTCTCGGCCATCTCGCTGGCTTGCTTGACGGCTTTCTGCACCGACTCCATGGCATTGTTGGCGGCAGAGACTGCGCTCTTCATCATCGCCACAGCGGATTCGGAACCGGCAGGTGCGTTCTTGGCAGCGTTGTCCACGACGGCCATGAATTTCTTTTGCGCATCGGTGGCCTGGGCTTCTGCGGCCTGGCTGAATTCAGCGCTGGTGCCGGAGGCGATGTCGTACAGGTGGCGGCTGTAGGCCACGGTCTTCTCAGCCAGGGGCTGCATCAGGCTGGCTTGAAGAGCCAGCAATTCTTGTGCGTCTTTCACGCTCATCAGCGCCTGGGCGTTGTTGGCGGACTCACTCATGGCGGCCTTGGTGGCTTGCACGTTGAGTTCGACCAGCTTCTCCACGCCTTCGAAAGCTTTCTGGGTCAGGCCGAAAATGGTTTCGATGTTGGCTTTCTGGGCGGCAACGATTTGTTCAGCGGTCAACATAGTCATACTCCTACATGGATTGAAAAGGGGATAAGTAGTCGAGGGCTGCTCCCGAACCCGGCGCTGTCTGGACGCACTTGTTATTGTTCGCTTTGCTGCACTGCAACATGGTTCAATTATAGGGTTTCCCCGAAACATTGCAAGTGTTTTTGCTGCATTGCAGCATTCTGGAGGTGAGCCCCTAAAAGGCCGGTGGAGGCGCTGTGCTTTCAAGAGGTGGACACAATCCATCCCATCTTTGTCAACGGGGTTGTTTGTCAGTGCACGCCTTCTACGCCGATCACTTCGTTCTGCCTTTGCCGGCTGGTCACCGCTTCCCGATGGCCAAGTACGGTCGCCTCCGGGAGCGGCTGCGGGCCGAGCTTCCCATGGTTGAGCTTCGACAAGCCGAGGCGGCCAGCGATGGTGAGCTGGCCCTGGCGCACACACCGGGCTATATCGCGGCCATACAGCATGGCACGTTGACACCTGAAGCCCAACGCGAAATCGGCTTTCCCTGGAGCCCTGCCATGGCAGAGCGGGCCCGCCGGTCGGTCGGGGCCACCATCCAGGCCTGTCGACAGGCCATGGGTGGCGCCGGGCTGGCCGCCAACCTCGCCGGTGGCACCCACCATGCCTGTGCGGACAAAGGCAGTGGGTTCTGTGTGTTCAACGACTCGGCGGTGGCTGCCCGGCTGATGCAGGCGGAACACGCCCGACAGTTCCGGCTGGGTCGTCCCTTGCAGGTGGCCATCGTGGACCTCGATGTGCACCAGGGCAATGGCACGGCG
>JBFHEQ010000043.1:0-12709 GCA_041584075.1 Hydrogenophaga sp. | reverse complement strand
CGTGGTGGCTTGTCCTTTCACGCAGTCGACAGCATCTTGCCTGAGGCGCCCTATGAGCTGGTCAAGACCATGCGCGCCTCGGTGCTCGTGCTGGGTCCGTTGCTCGCGCGATTTGGACAGGCCAAGGTGTCATTGCCCGGTGGGTGTGCCATCGGCTCGCGCCCCGTGGACCAGCACCTCAAGGGCCTGCAGGCCATGGGGGCCGAAATCGATGTGGAGCACGGCTACATGGTGGCTCGACTCGGCGGTGGGCGAAAGCGCCTGCAAGGTGCTCGCATTGCCACCGACATGGTCACCGTGACCGGCACCGAGAACTTCCTCATGGCCGCTGCGTTGGCTCAGGGAGAAACGGTACTGGAAAACGCCGCTCAAGAGCCCGAGATCCCTGATCTGGCCGAAATGCTGATTGCCATGGGTGCGAAGATTGAGGGGCACGGCACCAGCCGCATCCATATCCAGGGCGTGGATCGTTTGCACGGCTGTACCCACCAGGTGGTGGCCGACCGGATCGAAGCCGGGACTTTCCTGTGCGCGGTGGCCGCGACCGGTGGTGACGTGGTCCTGCGCCATGCGCGGGTAGACCACATGGATGCCGTGGTCGACAAACTGCGCGAAGCGGGCGCGGACATCGAAGCGGGGCGCAATGTGGACGGGCCTTTCATCCGCGTGCGGGCATCGGGCCGTCTCAAAGCCCAAACCTTCAGAACCACCGAGTACCCGGGATTTCCTACGGACATGCAAGCGCAGTTCATGGCGCTCAACTGTATTTCGGAAGGCACGGCCAAGGTGACTGAGACCATTTTTGAGAACCGTTTCATGCACGTCAATGAGCTGGTGCGCCTGGGGGCACACATCCAGACGGATGGCAAGGTCGCCTTGGTCGAAGGCGTGTCCAAACTGTCTGGAGCGACCGTCATGGCGACCGATCTTCGAGCTTCCGCGAGCCTGGTGATTGCCGGCTTGGTGGCCGAGGGGGTGACCGTGGTGGACCGCATCTATCACCTGGATCGGGGTTACGACCAGATGGAAGAAAAGTTGCGCGGCATCGGGGCGCAGATTGAACGCGTCAAAGGGTGATGGCATGATCACACTTGCACTTTCCAAGGGTCGCATCTTTGACGAAACCTTGCCCTTGCTGGCAGCAGCTGGTATCGAGGTACTGGAGGACCCCGAAAAGTCGCGCAAGCTCATTCTGCCGACCAACCACCCCGATGTGCGGGTCGTGCTGGTGCGTGCGACCGATGTGCCGACCTATGTGGAGTATGGTGGCGCTGATGTGGGCGTCACCGGCAAAGACACCCTGATCGAGCATGGGGGGCAGGGCCTGTATCAGCCCCTGGATCTTGAAATCGCCAAGTGCCGCATGAGCGTGGCTGTGCGTGCAGATTTTGACTACGCCAAGGCCGTTCGTCAGGGCTCTCGTCTCAAAGTCGCCACCAAATACACGGCCATTGCGCGGGATTTTTTCGCCACAAAAGGTGTGCACGTGGACTTGATCAAGCTCTATGGCAGCATGGAGCTTGCCCCGCTCACGGGCCTGGCCGATGCCATCGTGGATCTGGTGTCCACGGGCAATACCCTCAAGGCCAACCACCTGGTGGAAGTCGAGCGCATCATGGACATCAGCTCTCGGCTGGTGGTCAACCAGGCCGCGCTCAAACTGAAGCAAGCGGCCATTCGCCCCATCATCGACGCCTTCGCACAAGCCATCGCCCGAAATTCAAGTCCCGCACCATGAGCCTCTTCGCCAAGCCCGTCCGCCTGTCCACCGCTGACGCTGATTTTGAAAGGCAGTTTGCAGCCAAGCTGCACTGGTCGGCCGAGACCGATATTGCGATTGAACAGCGGGTCGCCGACATCCTGGCCGATGTGCGGAAGCGGGGCGATGCCGCGGTGACGGACTACACCGCCCGATTTGATGGTCTGCAAGCGTCAGACATGTCTGCCCTCGAACTGACACAAGCCGATTTCAAGGCTGCTTTCGAGGGTCTGCCACCGGTGCAAAGAAATGCGCTGCAAAAAGCTGCGCAACGTGTGCGCAAGTATCACGAGGCGCAACGGAAGGCGACTGGCGAGAGCTGGAGCTACCGGGATGAAGATGGCAGTCTGCTCGGGCAAAAGGTGACCCCGCTGGACCGCGTGGGCATTTACGTGCCGGGCGGCAAAGCGGCATACCCTTCCAGCCTGCTGATGAATGCGATTCCGGCCCACGTGGCTGGGGTAGAGGAGATCATCATGGTTGTGCCGACACCTGTTCGAGGCAGCGTGGCCACCGGCGGCACGGGGGCTGCCATGTCGACGCAGGGCGAGCGCAACGAACTGGTGTTGGCGGCCGCCTATGTGGCGGGCGTCACGCGGGCCTTCACCATCGGTGGCGCGCAAGCCGTGGCCGCTCTGGCCTACGGCACCGCGACCGTTCCCAAAGTGGACAAGATCACGGGGCCCGGAAATGCCTATGTGGCCAGCGCCAAGAAGCAGGTCTTCGGTACGGTGGGTATCGACATGATCGCTGGCCCCAGCGAAATCTTGGTATTGGCGGATGGCAGCACGCCTGCCGAGTGGGTGGCCATGGATCTCTTCAGCCAGGCTGAGCACGATGAGTTGGCGCAAAGCATCTTGCTGTGCCCCGATGCGGCCTACCTGGATGCCGTGCAGGCCGAAATTGACCGCCTCTTGCCTACGATGCCACGGGCCGACATCATTGCCAAAAGCCTCAACGACCGGGGCGCGCTCATTCAAACGCGTGATATGGCGGAAGCCTGCGCCATCAGCAACCGCATTGCGCCCGAGCATCTGGAGGTGTCCAGTGCCGAGCCCCACCGCTGGGAGCCGCTGCTCAAACATGCGGGCGCCATCTTCCTCGGGGCCTACACCAGCGAAAGTCTCGGCGACTACTGTGCCGGCCCGAACCATGTATTGCCCACCAGCGGGACCGCTCGCTTCTCATCTCCGTTGGGTGTCTACGATTTCCAGAAACGCAGCAGTCTGATCGAGGTCAGCGCCGTTGGCGCTCAAACGCTGGGCGTCATCGCAGCTGAGTTGGCCTATGGCGAAGGCCTGCAGGCTCACGCACGCGCGGCTGAATTGCGTTTGAACGAGGTCCCTGCCATGCGAGGTGAAAAATGAGTGTCAGTCCCTTGAAAAACATTCGGCAGGACATTCAGTCCATGCACGCTTACGCCATCCAGAACGCGGTGGGGATGGTCAAACTAGACGCGATGGAAAATCCGTATACGTTGCCGCCCAAGCTGCAGGACGAGCTGGGAAAGCGTCTGGGTGCTGTGGCCATCAACCGCTACCCTGGTTCGCGCATTGACGATTTGAAGAAAGCACTGGGCGACTACATCGATTTGCCTGCAGGGGCTGGCCTGATGATTGGCAATGGTTCAGACGAACTGATTTCGCTGTTGGCCATGGCCTGTGATGTACCGGGCGCATCAATCCTGGCGCCGTTGCCGGGTTTTGTGATGTACGCCATGGGCGCGCAGCTGCAAGGTCTGGCTTTCCACGGTGTGCCACTGACGGCCGATTTCGAGCTGGACGAGATCGCCATGCTGGCCGCCATGCGCCAGCACCAGCCCGCCATCACCTACATTGCCTATCCCAACAACCCGACCGCCAACTTGTGGGATGCTGCTGTGATCCGCAAGTTGATTCAGGAGGCCGCTTCCTTTGGCGGGCTGGTGGTGATGGATGAAGCCTATCAGCCGTTTTCCAGCCACAGCTGGATGGATGAGATACGCGCCCATCCTGAGGCGAATGCCCATGTGTTGCTGATGCGCACGCTGTCCAAATTTGGACTGGCGGGTGTTCGTCTGGGCTATTTGGTGGGTGCTGCGGCGCTGGTGCGCGAGGTCGACAAGCTGCGTCCCCCCTACAACGTCAGTGTGCTCAACGCCGAATGCGCCTTGTTTGCCCTGGAACACGCCGATGTCTTCGCCCAGCAGGCCGCGCAGATCCGCGATGAGCGAGCGGTGCTCATCGAGGCCCTGGCCAAAATGCCCGGCGTCACGGTCTTTCCGAGTGATGCCAACATGGTGCTGACACGTGTGCCTGATGCACAACGGAGTTTCGACGCACTAAAGGCCAACGGCGTTCTGGTCAAGAATGTTTCTAAAATGCACCCATTGCTGGGCGAATGCCTGCGTTTGACGGTGGGTACGCCCGCGGAAAATGCACAATTGATTCAGGCCCTGCAAAAAACCCTATGAATTCCCCTGTTACCACTCCTCCCGTGAGCGATCGTTTGGCTCAAGTCCAGCGCGACACCTCGGAAACCCAGATTCGTGTGCGCGTGAACCTGGATGGCACCGGGATTGCCAGCCTCTCGACCGGCATCGGGTTCTTTGACCACATGCTCGATCAGATCGCCCGCCACGGCCTTATCGATCTTGATGTACAAGCCAAGGGGGATCTGCACATTGACGGCCATCACACCGTTGAAGACGTGGGCATCACGCTGGGTCAGGCTTTTGCCAAAGCGGTGGGTGACAAAAAAGGCATTCGCCGCTACGGCCACGCCTATGTGCCGCTGGACGAAGCCTTGTCGCGGGTCGTGATCGATTTTTCCGGTCGCCCCGGGCTCCACATGCGAGTGCCCTTCAAAAGCGGTATGGTCGGGCAGTTTGATACCCAACTGGCATTTGAGTTCTTTCAGGGCTTTGTCAATCACGCTGGCGTGACCTTGCACATCGACAACCTGCACGGAGAGAATGCCCATCATCAGGCTGAAACCGTCTTCAAAGCCTTTGCCCGGGCACTGCGCATGGCGCTGGAGCGTGACCCGCGCATGGGCGATGTGATCCCTTCGACCAAAGGCTCGCTTTGAGTTTTCACTGCTGATAGATTGTTTCGATGAATACCAAGACAGTCGCCGTGGTGGATTACGGCAGTGGCAATTTGCGCTCGGTTTCGCAGGCGGTGGCGCACGTTGCTTCGGGCAGTGGGATGACCGTTGAAGTCACCAGCGATCCCGATGCCGTGTTCCGCGCGGATCGCATCGTCCTCCCTGGTCAGGGGCACATGGGGGATTGCACCCGCGGGCTCGCCGATTCGGGCCTGCTCGACGCCGTGCTGCACGCCGCAGCCCACAAACCCCTGTTTGGGGTGTGTGTGGGCATGCAGATGCTGCTGGACCGCAGCGAGGAGGGTCCTTCGCAAGGCTTGGGCCTGATTCCTGGCGAGGTGATCCGGTTCCAGCTGGAGGGCCGCCTTCAACCCGATGGCAGCCGATTCAAAGTGCCGCAAATGGGCTGGAACGCCGTGTTTCACGATCTGGGACGAGGCCCCGCCCATCCACTCTGGGATGGTATTGCCGATGGCGCGTACTACTACTTCGTGCACAGCTACTTCGCCCGTCCCCTGGATCCCCGTCATGCCGTGGGTGAAGCGGATTTTGGCGACCGTTTTGCCGCGGCCATCGCCCGGGACAACATTTTTGCCACCCAGTTTCACCCTGAGAAGAGTGCCGACCAAGGCCTGGCGCTTTACCGCAATTTCCTTCACTGGAAGCCCTGACTCCAACCGTCGAGAGACACCACCATCATGTTGCTCATCCCCGCCATCGACCTCAAAGACGGCCAGTGTGTTCGCCTCAAGCAAGGCGATATGGACCAATCCACCGTGTTCGGCGAAGACCCGGCCGCCATGGCGCGCATCTGGGTGGACAAGGGGGCACGCCGGGTGCATCTGGTCGATCTCAACGGGGCATTCGCGGGCAAACCCAAGAACGAGCAGGCCATCCGCGCCATTCTGAAAGAGGTGGGTTCCGAGGTGGATGTGCAGCTTGGCGGTGGAATCCGTGACCTGGACACCATCGAGCGCTATCTCGACGCCGGTTTGCGCTACGTCATCATTGGCACGGCCGCCGTGAAAAACCCCGGGTTCCTGCAAGACGCCTGCTCGGCGTTTGGCGGCCACATCATCGTGGGCCTTGATGCCAAAGACGGCAAGGTCGCGACCGATGGCTGGAGCAAGCTCACAGGTCATGAGGTGGTCGATCTCGGCAAAAAGTTCGAAGATTACGGCGTGGAAGGCATCATCTACACCGATATTGGCCGCGACGGCATGCTCAGCGGCATCAACATCGAAGCCACCGTGAAGCTGGCCCAAGCGTTGAACATCCCCGTGATCGCCTCGGGTGGCTTGTCCAACCTCGATGATATCCGCGCACTCTGTGATGCGGAAGAAGAGGGTGTCGAGGGGGTGATCTGTGGTCGCTCCATCTACAGTGGCGACCTCGATTTTGAAGAGGCACAGCAATTGGCAGATGATCTCAATGGCTGACCAGTGGGATTTTTTGTAACACTTCAGATTGATTAATTTTCGTTTTATACGAAAAACAACTGACATTTTTCACCTGATTGGCCATAATCGCGGGCAGATGTATGGCGCACGCTTCCAAAGCGTGCCGGCAGTCAGGGAGAAACCGATGGGATTGCGTGGTGTGGTGCCAGTGATGTTGCTGGCGTTTGTGACGCCGTGGGCGTTGGCTGCGTCGAATTGCGGTGGCGTGGCCGAAGGCAAGGACACGGGTGGGGCGTTCTTCGATGGCGACCTCCCGTTTGATCAGGACGTCTTCTCGTTTTGCGCCAAGGGTTACCCACCTCACTGCTGGATAGGGATCAACCCTGCCACGGGCACCTGGAAGATCGTCAATCAATACTGTTTCAACCCGCAGTGGACCTCCAAGTACGAAACCGTCTGCCCTTATGGGGTCCGAAATGGCAAGGCGCCCGGCACATGGAAGAATCCAGGCAAGCCAGAGCTGATGCACAAGGGTTCGCCCGAGAGCGAGGATGGCCTGACATCCTGTTCACACATGCAGTGACGCCCGCCCAGGCTCTGGGGCAACGGGTGGGTGCGGCAATTTCATAAAAACGTCAGGAGGAAGGCTTTGATGTCTGAAAAACAGAGGAGCGTGAGGCTTCAATGCATCGTGGGTGTCTTGTCGCTGTTGGGAGCTGCATGTGCAGTGTCTGCACAGCCCGTTGCCTGCCTTCAAAAAGGCAAGATGGACTTGACAAGGCCGGAGTTCCCTTCGGTGACCTGTTGGGAAACACTGTCCACGGACAGCCAGCCCGCTGCAAAACTGCAGGAAGCCTGTGAGACCCGTTTTGGTCCCTGGGACATCGAGTCGGCTGTTGTGCCTGTGTGCCCGGCCAAGCCTTTGGGCACATGCTTCGACGTGAAAGATGGCCAGTCCACCGGCGGGGCCATGGCGGGTGTGGAGCGACCTGAGTTGTTGCCGGCGCTTTCCTTGACAAATATCCACCATTACACGCCTCAGCTTCCCCATGAGTGGAAGAAGACGGCAAAAAATTGCACGAAGAGTGGAGGGAAGTGGGCTGGACCGGGATCGGGGTCTTCGCTGCTGCCGTTCTGATGCACAAAAGCCGCTCTGTGCTCTGAATAGAGAGCAACCCGGTTTGTTCGGTGGGGCAAAAACGGTCTGTATAGTCGAGCTTTATCTGAAGCCCTGCTGCCTTATCCCATGCTTGCCAAACGCATCATCCCTTGTCTTGACGTCACCGGTGGCCGTGTCGTCAAAGGTGTCAATTTTGTCGAACTGCGCGATGCAGGTGACCCGGTCGAGATCGCAGCGCGTTACAACGATCAAGGCGCTGACGAGCTGACCTTTCTCGACATCACAGCCACCTCCGACGAACGGGATCTGATCCTGCACATCATTGAAGCCGTGGCTTCCCAGGTATTCATTCCCTTGACCGTGGGCGGGGGGGTGCGCTCTGTTGAGGACGTTCGGCGGTTGCTGAACGCCGGGGCGGACAAAACCAGCTTCAACTCAGCCGCCTTGGCGCGACCGGCGGTGATCCAGGAAGTCTCCGACAAATACGGATCACAGTGCATCGTGGTGGCCATAGACGCCAAGCGGCGCTTCGGCGACGACATGCTTGATCGCGGCGAGGGGTGGGATGTCTACAGCCACGGTGGGCGAAAGAACACGGGGCTGGATGCGGTGGCATGGGCACGCCAAATGGCCGAGATGGGCGCGGGTGAGATTTTGCTCACCAGCATGGACAAGGATGGCACCAAGTCGGGCTTTGATCTGGCGCTCACACGGGCGGTGGCCGACGCCGTGAACGTGCCCGTGATCGCTTCCGGTGGCGTGGGCAACCTCGATCACCTGGCCGACGGTGTTCAACAAGGTGGTGCCGACGCCGTTTTGGCGGCCAGCATTTTCCACTATGGCGAATACACCGTAGGGCAAGCCAAGGCCCGCATGGCAGAGCGGGGGATTCCTGTCAGGCTTTGAACCCTGACAATGCGGAACTTGCCCCTACAGACTCCGAGGTTGACGTTGCTTTGAAGGCGGTGGCGTGGCTCAGGTGGGGCTGCCTGGAGCCGGGAGTTGCGCCTGGCGCTCAAGCCGGTCTTCGAGCTCACCCAGGTTGGCGCTCAAACCGTTGCCGGTGTTTTCGATGGATTCGGAAATGGAGTTGCGCACCAGGTCCATCTTCTGTGCAAGTTTGTCGTTCAGCTCCGCATCGCGCTCGGCGGTCTTTTGCATTTCAGCTTTCACGAACTCCCGGAGCTCGGTGAATCGTGATGCCTCCGCCTTGTCTGCGAGGTGGCGCTGCTCGGCCATTTCTTTGGTGAGTCGCCGAATTTCCATGGCATGACCTGCCTGGAAAAACAACAAGGCCAAGAGAAACACACCGGTCACCACAACCACCATGCCCAGCATCACCAGGCCCAAGGGCGCCTGGATCTGGGCCATCCCGAGGTTGAGTTCGGTGTTCTGCATGACGGCATCGAAGTTCAAAGCCACAAATCCCGCAATCAGCAGGATCAGGGCAATCAGGAGCATTGTTCGGAACCGCATAGCGTCCTCCTCAGGCTGAGGCCAGGTCCAGCGCAGAGCTGTCAGGCCAGAAATGTCAATCGGGATGGGTGATCGTAACGCCATTCCATCGGTGCCTGCAGGTGCCTGCGTGGTAGATTCCACGTATGAAATGGCTAGACGATGTGAAATGGGATGCGCAAGGCTTGGTGCCTGTCATTGCGCAAGAAGCAAGCACGGGCGATGTGTTGATGTTCGCCTGGATGAACCGTGAGGCGTTGCAAAAAACGGTCGAGTTGAAGCGGGCTGTGTATTTCAGCCGATCACGCGCCAAATTATGGTTCAAAGGTGAGGAGTCCGGGCATGTTCAGACGGTGCACGACATCCGGCTGGATTGCGACAACGACGTGGTCCTTCTGAAAGTCACCCAGCTCGGTCACGAGCCTGGCATCGCCTGCCACACGGGCCGCCACAGCTGCTTCTACCAGCGCTATGACGATGGGCAGTGGCAGGCCGCCGAGCCGGTGCTGAAAGCTCCTGAAACGATCTACAAAACATGATGCCCCCACCCATGTCAACTCAGGATGACCTGGCCCGTCTGGCCGCTGTGATTGAAAGCCGCAAACCCGAGCATGGTGGAGATCCGGAGAAGAGCTATGTCGCGCGCCTGCTCCACAGAGGGCCAGATGCCTTTCTCAAGAAAATTGGCGAAGAGGCGACCGAGGTGGTGATGGCGGCCAAAGACTGTGACCATGGTGGCGACGTGCAGAAGCTCGTCAATGAGGTGGCCGACTTGTGGTTCCACGCCATGATTGCCCTCGCACACTATGGGCGCACGCCAGCCGACGTGGTCGCCGAGCTGGCCCGGCGCGAAGGCTTGAGCGGGCTTGAAGAAAAGGCCTTGCGCAAGGCACAGGCTCGCGAGGTTTCAGAGTAAAGCGACCGTAATCGGCCAAAGGAGAGCCTATGAACCAGGAAACCGATGTTGTGGAGCTGTCTCAGGAGGCGCTGGAGCAGGCCGAATCACTCAAGACCGTGGGCTGGGTCAGCTATTTGCTTCACCTGATCGTGGCCGTGGCTGCGGTCATTCCTGGAGCCCAGGTCGGGGCAGGGTTGTTGATTGTGGCCCTGATCATTGATCTGGTGAAGAAATCCGATGCGGAGGGGACTTGGCAAGCGAGCCATTTTTCGTGGCGCATTCGCACCGTGCTCTGGGCGGGCGTGCTCTATCTGCTGACCCTGCCGCTTTGGTTTCTTTTTTTGTTGCCGGGTATGGTCGCCTGGGCGGTCATTTCCTTTTGGTTCCTTTACCGCATCGTCAAAGGCATGGTTCGCATGAATGCGAGCAGGGCCATGCCCGATTGATGGCTTTGAGTCGGTACGCCCGGCGGAGCTGCGTCTGAAAAGGCGCTTGACAGGCGCTTGGCAGGCGTCCCTAAGAGAGTTTTCATGAGTGCACACGATCCCAACTGTATTTTTTGCAAAATCATCGCCGGTCAGATTCCTTCCAAGAAGGTGTATGAGGATGAAGAGCTGTTTGTATTTCATGACATCCAGCCTTGGGCCCCGGTGCACTTCCTGATGGTGCCCAAGCAGCACATTCCTTCGATGGCGCATTTGACGCCTGAGCACGAGGGTCTCATGGGTCGCATGATGATGCTGGCCCCCCGTTTGGCCGTTGAGCAGGGCTGTAACCCTTATCCTGAGGGTGGTTTCAGGGTGGTATGCAATACGGGGGCTGAAGGAGGTCAGGAGGTGCACCACCTGCATGTCCATGTCATCGGCGGACCCCGCCCCTGGTTGCGAGGTTGAGCCAACACAGGGACATTCCATTCGTCTCTGCTCGCCCTTGGGTGAACTCTCGCCGGGGCTTAGAATCTCATGGTCAGCGCCACTGCGCTTTGTTTCCTTTCTGGAGTTGAATCATGGGTTCCTTTTCCATCTGGCACTGGTTGATCGTGCTGTTGATCGTGGTGATGGTGTTCGGCACCAAGAAGCTGAAGAACATCGGCTCTGATCTGGGCGGCGCAGTCAAGGGTTTTAAAGACGGTATGAAAGAGGGCGAGCAGTCGGGGGCTGATTCGGCTGCCACTCCCGCCGCCAAAGTGACGCAAGACACCACCCGTGCCGGCAAAGACACCATCGACGTCGAAGCCAAGCACAAGAGCTGAGATGTTTGGGGCGCGGCGTCCTTGGTGGTCGCGACCCATGGTTCTTGGGCTTGCAGGCCCACGTTCACCCTTGAATTCAGGACAGCCGATACATGATTGACCTGGGCATCTCCAAACTTGCCCTCATTGGAGCGGTGGCCCTCATTGTGATCGGCCCCGAAAAACTCCCGCGCGTCGCCCGCACGGTGGGCGCGTTGCTGGGCAAGGCGCAACGTTATGTGGCCGATGTGAAGGCTGAGGTCAACCGGTCCATGGACCTCGAAGAGCTCAAGCGCATGAAGGATTCGGTTGAAGGTGCTGCGCGCGACGTTCAGACCTCCATGCAATCCACGGCCAACGATTTTGAGAAATCGTGGTCAGAGGCCACGGCAGGGCTGGAGGGTATCGATTACGGGGCCGATGGCCTGGATGGGTTGGGGAGTGAAGTGCCCCCGGTTTATAAACACCCCAAAAAGAACTGGCGCATCAAGCAAAAGGCGATGCCGCAGTGGTACAAGGCCCGTACCGGTGTGCGCACCCGAACCCAGTCGGGTGCAGCGCGTGTCGCGCGCTTCCGGCCTCGTTCTTCTACTTCGACACGTTGATGTCCGATTCTTCAAATTCCACCGACGAGCTGGCCGGTACCGAGCAGCCATTTGTTCAGCACCTGATGGAGCTGCGCGACCGGCTGATGCTGGGTCTGGCCGGCCTCGGCGTTTGTATGGCCCTGCTCGCTTTCTGGCCGGGGCCCAGCGGGCTGATTGACTGGATCGCTGTGCCGATCAGGGCGCACATGCCGCCTGATGCCAAGTTGATTGCGGTGGGGGTGTTTTCGCCGTTCTTCATTCCCTTGAAAGTGCTGGCGATGACCGCTCTGGTGATTTCGCTTCCGTGGTGGATGTACCAGATTTGGGCATTTGTAGCACCCGGTCTCTATGGTCATGAAAAGCGGTTTGCCATTCCCTTGATCGTGCTGGGGAGTTTGCTGGCCTACACCGGTATCGGTTTTGTGCAGTTTTTTGTGCTGGACAAGATGTTTGGTTTCATCCAGCAGTTCACGCCTCAGAGCGTGGCGGCCACCCCTGACATTGCATCCTATGTCGAGGCGATCCTTTCACTGTACCTGGCTTTTGGCCTCGCCTTTCAGGTCCCGATTGTGGTGGTGCTGTTGGTGAAAATGAACATGGTTTCGGTGCAAAAACTGAAGGAGTTTCGGGGCTATTTCATCGTGGTCGCCTTCATCATCGCCGCCGTGGTCACGCCGCCTGACGTGATTTCACAACTGGCTCTGGCTGTGCCCATGTGCTTGTTGTATGAGTTGGGGATCTGGGGTTCGCGGTGGTTTGTGTCAAACACGGCCGCGCCGGAAGTGGAAGAAACTTCGCCAGATTCAGGTGAATCCACCCATTGAGTGGTTTGTGAGCATCGGCGTGCGCGCCGGTGTTCGGCATAGGCGCCAGTGCAGCGGTTGATTCCCACGATCCAGATTGCTGTGTAGCTTTGAACCCGCTCAAAATCGGTGTTCCGCTTTGCCTTCGTGAGTCGCCGTGTGGCTCCGGCAGGGCTTCCGCACTAGGGCCTGTTAACACTATTTTTCCAAGTGCGAACGGGGTGAAAACAGCGCCAATCTAGGCGTGCGACGACGGTCAGACCGGGTGTCTGGCCTAGGAGTGCAACGACGAGTGGCACTGTTTTCACCCCGTTCCCTTCGGGTTGCGGCCAAAAAGGCCATGCGCGGCGTTGCAAAGCCTGGCCGGGG
>JBFHEQ010000042.1:0-12775 GCA_041584075.1 Hydrogenophaga sp. | reverse complement strand
GAGCCGGCGTTGCGAGGAACCATGACTTCAAGCGCGGTCTTGGTGCAGTTGAGAACGCCGAGGTAGTTGATATTGATGATCTTTTGCCACAGGTCGGGGGTCGTCTGCGTGAAGAACATCAACTGGTCCCAGCCGACATTGTTGACTAGAACATCGACACCGCCGAACTTGTCCGTGGCCACCTTGAACATGGCTTGCACCTGGTCGAGCTTGGTGACATCGGTCTTGACAACCTGCGCCGACGCCGCGCCGCTCGCCAATGCGAATTCAGCCGTTTTTTGCGCCTGCTTTTCGTCGATGTCCCCGATGGTGATGTTGGCGCCTTCCGCAGCGAAGCCGAGCACGATGCCGCGGCCAATGTTCGAGCCGCCACCAGTGACGATGACCGATTTTCCTTTTAGATCGAGATCCATATTGATTATTCCTTGCGTTTTTAGCGCCACATTTGGGTGATTGATATTGTGACTGCCAAGCGATAGTTAGATGAAGTGGGCGGATTTTTCTGCTTTTGGATGTGGGCTCGGCACTACCGTGGCAACTCGCAGTGGCATAAGTTGCCACCGTTCGATTCAAGAGATGGATGAAGATCCGAAAAACAGGATGGAAAGGGCATGATCGGTGCGCAACACGCCTGACCGTGTCCCTCCCAAGTGATGGTAATTACTGTTTGTTCTTGGCGAACTCGCCGGATTCCTTTTTCACGATGTCCTGGATCACGTCGTCATACGCCGAGAACCAGTCAGTCTGCGGCACCCACTTGGCGCCATCCCACATGTCGATGCGGGTCTTGCCGCCGCCGCCATGGTCCTTGGCGGTCACCGTTACGGGGGCTAGCAGGTCTTCGGCATCAAAGTTTTTCAAGCTTTCCAGACCGCGCTTCATTTTGTCAGGCGCGATCGGCCAGCCATTCTGTTTGATGGCGAGGCGAGCGCCTTCGAAAACGCTGGCATAGATGGCCAGACCGGTGTTGTAGTAAACGTCGCTGAGATGCTTGCGGTCGCCGCTGCCCTTGCCCTTCTCATACAGATCCTTGATGATTTGTTGCATCAGTGGGTGGCTCTGGCCACCTGTAACGTTGGTGCCGCGCTTGAGGCCTTTTGCGTTTTCCAGGCCGATATTGGCGAGGTCAACTTCGTTGAGCCAATTGACGGCGATGTATTTTTCCATCGGAATGCCGTTGCGCTTCATCTCGCGCGCTGCGACAACATGCATGTTGGACAGATTCCAGCTGATCACCCAATCGGGGTTGATGCGGCGGATCTGGGTCCAGGCTGCGGATTGGTCATTGCCCGGCATCGGGTTGGGAATGAGGTGTAAATCAAAACCTTCCTTGGCCGCGAGCACCTTCAGCACGCCGATCGGCTCCTGCCCGAATGGATAGTCGGGGTAGATGAATGCGATCTTCACGCCCTTGAGGTTGCCGTTTGCCTTGGTTTTGATGTAGTGGATATTGTTGGCCATTTGGCCCCAGTAGGTCGGCCCGATGGGGAAAATCCACTTGAACACGTCGCCATCGACCGCATCGCCACGGCCTACAAAAGACTGCATCATCACATTGCCATCGGCCATGGCGCGAGGCAGAACGGCGCGGGAAACCGGCGTGGACAAGAAATCGAAGGCAATGGCACCTTCGCGTTTCATCTTTTCGTAGCATTCGATACCGCGCTGCGGCTCGTTGCCATGGTCTTGAACCAGAATTTCGATGGGGTGGCCTTCAATGCCGCCTTTCTGATTCAATATCTTTGCATAGTCATTCGCTGCCTGAGAAATCTGCGGCGTGACAAATCCATAGGATTTACTTAAATCATAGCAAAGCGCGAACTTGATGGGCTCTGCTGGCGCCTGCGCCTGCGCGGACTGCAGACCGGCAAGCGACAATCCCAGGCCGGCCACTAAATAGAGCAACTTGAATTTCATGTTTGTTCTCCTAGAAAATGTACGGATCAAAAAAATTTCGATGGGCACGCCGTACAGTACGGCCCAAAACTGAACGCTATATCAGGTATCGACGTTGACAGGGGTTACTTAGGGGGGGGTCATGTCAGCCAGCGTTTGCGTCGGCTATAGTGCTTGATGTCATGGAAACTGCGGCCTTCGGTGCCGCCCAGATAGAACTCCTGGATGTCCGGATTTTTCTTCATGGCTTCTGCGCTGTCATGCATCACCACGCGCCCGTTTTCGATCAGGTAGCCATGCGAGACTACCTCCAGAGCGGCAATGGCGTTTTGTTCCACCAGCAGAACGGACAGGCCTTCTTCCTTGTTGATGCGCCGGACAATGTCGAAAATTTCGGCCACCAGAAAAGGCGCGAGACCGAGGCTCGGCTCGTCAAGCATCAGCAGCTTGGGTTGCGTCATCAAGGCCCGGCCAATGGCCAGCATCTGCTGCTCGCCGCCTGACAGGTAGCCGGACTGCGCGGTGCGTCGCTGATGCAAGCGCGGGAAGTAGCTGTAAACCATGTCTTTGTTTCGCAGCATGTCCTGGCGGCTACCGCGAACGGCGGAGGCCGCGATCAGGTTCTCGTCAGGTGTCATGTGCTCAAACACACGACGCCCTTCCAGTACATGAACGATACCGAGTACGACGCGCTCCTGAGGCGCTAGCGCATCGATGTTTTGTCCCATGAAGCGCACCTCACCGCGAGTTACCAAGCCACGCTCCGGGCGCAATAAACCGCTGATGGACTTGAGCGTTGTGCTTTTTCCGGCACCGTTGGCCCCCAGCAGCGCCACCATGCCACCTTGGGGCACATCAATCGACACACCTTTGATGGCGAGCGACACGTGGTCGTAGATGACCTCGACGTTGTTTAGCGACAGCACCAGTGCGGGGCTAGCAGTGGGTTTGTGCATCAGCGTCGGGGTGGAAGTCAAGTTGGCAGTAGCGTGCATGATGTCATCTTTACTTTCGGGCGTAGCCGAATGGCCAGACCAGCAGATAGTTGCGCAGGTTCGTGTACATCTTGCCCAGCCCCATTGGCTCAACCAGCAGGAATGCAATGATCAAGGCACCATAAACTGCATGCGGGATGTGGGCCAGCGTTTCAAAGCTGAGTGAGGCTCCTGCGAGCTGCGCCAGCCAGCCGATCAGACTGTTCATCAGACCGGGCATCAACAGAATGAAGGCGGCCCCAAAATAGCTGCCGATGACGCTACCCAACCCGCCGACAATTACCATAGCCAGCAACTCGATGGATACATTGACGGCAAACTGCTCCGGTGTGGCCGCTCGGTAGAAGGTGAAAATCAGTATTGCGCCGCTGACGCCGCCAATGAAGGACGAGGTCGCGAAAGCGACGAGCTTGTAGTACAGGCTGTGAACTCCGATGACTGCCGCAGCGAAGTCCTTTTCACGCACGGCGACGAGCGCTCGGCCTAGCGCACTGCGGCGCAGATTGAGCATGAAGACTGTCACGAGTAGGCACCAGCCTAGCGCCACGAAATAGAGACCGGTTTCCGACGTGACGGCTTGACCGAGCAAGCGCATCGCTGGTGCTTGCAGCGTGGCCTGGGAGCCGCCGCTGATGGTCGGCACATGGGAAATCACCCAGTCCATCACGAACTGCAGGGCCAGCGTGCTAAGCGCCAAATAAAGACCCTTCACGCGCAGCGCCGCGAAAGCGAAAACGATGCCGATGACCGCGGCCATCACGCCTCCAAGCACCACCGCGATCTCCCAGGGGATGCCGTTGCGTGCGCCATGCACTGCAGTGTAGGCGCCGATACCCATGATGGCTGCGTAGCCGAAGTGGAACTGCCCAGCCCAGCCCAGGATAAGGTTCAAGCCGAGCACTGCCGCAGTCCACACCAGCCAGGGTAGCAGGTGGGTGCTGAGGACGAGCGAGCTCATGGTGAAAGGCGCGGCTAATGCAAAGGCCAGCAGCAAGCCGATCATCCAGCGATCAGCAGGCAACGGGAAAAGTGCCCGCGCGTCCGCGTAACTGGTGTGAAAAATTCCTGATTGACGAAAAAGCATGATCTTCAGATCCTTTCAATGTCGTGTCGCCCGAACAGGCCGTGGGGCCGAATCAGGATGGTCAGTATCAGCATCGCGGCTACCACCAAGTCGCGGCTACCACCGCCAACCAATGGGTCGAGATAGCCTGACGCAACACCTTCAAGAAGTCCCAGTAGCAAGCCGGCCAGAATAGCTCCGCCGATGCTATCAAGACCGCCCAAAACGGCGACGGTCAAGCCCTTGAGTAAGAGCAGCGCCAGCCCTTGATTGACACCTTGAACCGACCCCCACAACACACCGGCCGTTGTCGCTAGAACTGAGGACATGGCCCAGGAAAAAGCCACCCCACGCTCAACCGAAATGCCGATTGACCACGATGCGATGTAGTCATCAGAGATGGCTCGCAGGACAATGCCCCTGCGCGAGCGAAAGAAGAAAAAGAAGATTGCAAACAGTGCCGTGGCAACCACGGACCCCACCACGTAGGAGCGATTGAGCAGCAGCGGTCCCAGAAACAGCGGTTCGTCGCTGATGCCGATAGACATTGGACGACTTGAGCTGCCCCAGATGGCCATTGTTGTCGCGCGTATGAAGATGTCCAGTCCCAGCGTCATCATCAGAATCATGATGATGGGACGGCCCGCCAGCCGGCGCAAGGCTACCCGTTCGATTCCCATGCCGACAAAAAACATCGTCCCCATGGCCAGAGGGATGGCCGTCCACATGGGAAGGCCGACTCCATTGGCAATGGCCAGAACCACGTAGGCGCCTAGCATGGTCATTGCACCTTGCGCCAGGTTGGGCACGGACGACGATTTGTAGATGAGCACAATTCCCAGCGCCACCAAGGAGTACATCAACCCCGACAGTGCGCCATTGATGGCCAATTCGGCAAACAGTGAAAAATCCATTGTTCAAATCTCCTGCACCGAGAGTTGGCGCTCGATGGTGCCGACCTCCCCGGATTCGTATGTGATCCGCGCTTTCATCGTGACCGTTTTCTGGCCGCCGTAGATCGCATCGATGATGGGCGCATAGCGCTCTTCCACCACATTGCGGCGCAGCTTGCGGGTGCGTGTGATCTCGCCGTCATCGGGATCAAACTCCTTGTGCAGCGACACGAAGTGGCACAGTTTCAGCCCATCCGGCAGGATGCTGTTGACGCGCTGAACTGCGGTCGCGATCAGATCCATCACCTCGGGTTTTTGCGAGAGGTCAGCGTATGACATGTAGGAAATGCCCCGGACCTCGGCCCAATGGCCTACCGTTTCCTTGTCGATGCAGATGATGGCCGCCAGCGTGCTGCGGCCGTTCCCGAGCACCGCCACATCCTTGATGTAAGGACTGAACTTGAGACGGTTCTCGATGTAGTTCGGGATGTAGCGTTCGCCTTGGGCGGTATGCACCACTTCCGACAAACGCCCGAGCACCACCACATGCCCATAAGGTTCGATATAACCGGCGTCGCCCGTGCAGAGCCAGCCATCCGCCAGCGCTTCCTGAGTCGCCTTTTCCAGCTTGTAGTAGCCGGAGAATACGCTGCCGGAGCGCACCATGATCTCGCCGTTGTCGCTGATTTTGACCTCGACGCCCGGTAGTGGCCTGCCGACCGTGTGCAGGCGGACTTCTTCGGTGTCTTGCAAGGCATTGAATGCGCTGCTCTCGGTTTGACCATAGAACTGTCGTAATTTCACGCCCAGTGCGCGGTAAAAAACAAAAGTATCTTCGCCAATTGCCTCGCCGCCGGTGAAAGCATTTCGCAGGCGGGTCAGGCCCAGCTGGTCTTTGATCGGCCCGAAGATTAGCCACTCTCCCAGCTGTCGCATCAGACGCTCTTTTAAGCTGGGCTGCTTTTCCTCGAGCTTGCGCCGTTCTGCTGCCAGCGCGGAGTTCATGAAAACATCGTAGAGCCATTTCTTGAGCGGCGTCGAATCCTCCATGCGAACCTGGATGGTGGTCAGCATGTTGTCCCAGCTGCGGGGTGCCGCCAGATAGAAAGTAGGCGCGACCTCGCGCAGGTCGTACAGCACCGTCTCCTGGCGTTCAGGGATATTGATGGTGAAGTGCAGCGCAACACCAGCGCCGACTGTGATCGCAAAGTCCCCCACCCAGGCCATGGGCAGATAGGCGAGGATGGTCTCGCCGAACGTGAAAGCCCCTCCGCGATGGGCATTGCCAACGCCAGCCAGCAGATTTCTATGGCTCAGCACGACCCCTTTGGGTTTGCCCGTGGTGCCCGACGAGTGGACGAACACGGCGGGACCGTCGGGCTGGGCCCTTTCGATCAAGGCATTTCTCAGTTTCGGGTCGGCACGCAGGCGATCCGCACCGATGGCGAGCAGCTTGTCCCATGAGACCAGTCCTGGATTGGGATAGCTGGCCAAGCCGCGCTGCTCATCGTAAATGATGTGGTCAATTGGTTTTCCCTGATCACCCAGATCGAGCACCTTGTCGACCTGCTCCTGGTCCTCGGCCAGGACGAAGCGGACATTCGCCTCGTGCATGAAGTGGCGAATTTCGTCATGCGTGGCGTCGGGGTACACCGGCATGGCGTAACCACCCAGCATTCCGGTGGCGAGCATACCCATATAGAGTCGAGGCCTGTTGTCGCCCATCACCAGCAAAGCATCTTCGCTACCAAACCCAAGATGCTCCATGCCAGCGGCGCAAGCCAGGGTGTCGTCGAGCAGCTGTGACCAGCTGGTTTCCTGCCAGATGCCCAGATGCTTTTCGCGCATCGCCACGCGCCGCCCCAGTAGATCGGCGTTGCGGGCCAGAATCCGGATGAGGGTTGTGTTGGCGCCAAGATCCCATGTGGTGTTGGCGTTCTTGGTGGTGTCGATGTCAGCGCGTTGCATGCGCACCTCCCAGATAGGCCTTGATCACGCGTTCATCCTTCATCACCTCGGCAGGAATCCCGGTTCCAATGGTCTCGCCATAGCTGAGCACCATCATGCGGTCGCAGATGCCGGTGATCACGTCCATGTGGTGCTCGATCAGCAGCACGGTGACATGGCGCTCATCACGGGCGTCGAGAATAAAGCGCGCCATGTATTCTTTTTCTTCTTGGTTCATGCCGGCCATGGGTTCGTCTAGAACGAGAAAGCTGGGTTCCGCCACAAGCGCACGTGCCAGTTCGACGCGTTTTTTCAGCCCGATCGGAATGCTGTCCACCAGTTCGTCACGCACGCCTTGTAGCTGCAGGAAATCGATGATTTCCTCGACCTTGAGGCGGTGCGCCATTTCGTCCTTGCGACCCAGCCACCAATACAGGGCGGTTTTTGCCACACCAGGCTTCATGTGGATGTGGCGCCCAAGCAGGATGTTGTCAAGCACACTCATGCCGTTGAAGAGTGCCAGGTTCTGGAAGGTGCGCGCCACACCCAGGGCGGCGACCTTGTGTGGTGCCATGCCGGTGATGTCGCGGCCATTGAGCCATATGCTGCCGACCTGGGGTGGAAAAAAGCCGGTGATGGCGTTGGTCATGGTCGTCTTGCCGCTGCCGTTGGGGCCAACTAGGCCGAAGATCTCCCCGCGCTCAATGCGCAAATTGACCCCAGTCAGTGCGACCAGCCCGCCGAAACGGCGCTCCAGACCCCGGCATTCGAGGACGGGTACTGCAGCCTCGTTGCTGGCTTTTGTCAGAGTCGGCCCCCGCTCCTTGGTACTGTTATTGGTGCTGATGGTGTTAATCACTGAAGGTGCCTATGACATTGCACGGTCGACCATCTGCCTGTGAGCAGCTTGCCGACTTTCTGTTCTGCATAAAGGATCTCTATCTTAATGCCTAACATTAGTTAGGTTATCAGGGGTTTCCCTACACTTGTGACAGACATGGATCATTTCGCAACGTGTTCCACGATGATTTCCCTTGCGATCAGGGCCTCGATGGTGGCGGTGCCGTAGCCGTGCTCAATGAGTAGTTCCCGTGTGTGTTGTCCGAAGCGCGGCGGCGCGTTGTGGGCGCGTCCTGGTGTGCGTGACAGCTTGACCGGGATGCCGATGCCAGGCACACCCTCCACCTGCACCACCATGTCCCGATGCAGGGTGTGGGGGTCCGTCAATACCTGCGGAATGGCCCTGACGGCGCCGGCCGGAATGCCGGCTGCCAGCAGGTCACGGCAAAATTGCTCACCATCCACCTGTTTCAAATGCGTCTCCAGCAGGGCGCGCAGTTCATCGCGGTGGCGAAAACGCTCGGCGTTGTTGACAAAGCGCGGCTCGTTGGCCATTTCAGGATGACCGATGAACTCACACAGTTTTTTCCACTGTCCGTTGTTGCCGATTCCCAGGAAGACCTCACAGGTCTGGGTCGGAAACTTGTCGTAGGGCACGATGTTGGAGTGGGCATTGCCGCTGAGCTGGGGTGTCTGACCCGACTGCAACCAATTGGCGCTTTGCGGGTGCAGCAGCGACACGGCGGTGTCGTACAGCGTGGCCTCGACAAACTGCCCGCGCCCGGAGCGCTGCCGCTCGATCACCGCCAGCAGCACGCCGATCACTGCCGACAGGCCGGTGGCGATGTCGACCACCGGGACACCGACCCGCAGCGGGCCGGTGTCTGGCGTGCCGTTGACGCTCATCAGGCCGCTCAGTGCCTGTGCCACCGCGTCGTAGCCAGGCGCGCCGCCGAGCGGCCCATCGGCGCCGAAGCCGCTGACCCGGCAGTGGATCAGGCGCGGGAAGCGCTCGCGCAGCGTCTGTTCATAGCCGATGCCCCAGCGCTCCATCGTGCCGATCTTGAAGTTCTCGATCAGCACGTCGGCGTCCGCCAGCAGCTTGAGCACGATCTCGCGCCCTTCGGGCTTGGACAGGTCGATCACGATGTCGCGCTTGTTGCGGTTCAGGCCGTTATAGTAGGCTGCCGTGCCGTCGTCGGCAAAGGGCGGCCCCCAGGCGCGGGTTTCGTCGCCGGCGGGCGACTCGACCTTGATGACCTGCGCGCCGTGGTCGGCCAAGATCTGTCCGCAGTACGGGCCACCGAGCACGCGCGAGAGGTCGATTACCTTCAGGCCGGCCAGGGCACCGAAGGAGGGAAGGGGAGCGTTGTTGCTCATGGCGGCCTGTCAATACGAGCGCGGCAGGCCCATTACATGCTCGGCGATGTAGTTCAACACCAACTCGCGGTTCAACGGGGCCGTGCGCAGCAGTCGAACCAGGCCGTACAGGTCGTAAATGCCGTATTCCTTGGTGAAGCCGTTGCCGCCATGCGTCTGGATGGCTGCGTCAACTGCATGGATGCCGGCTTCGGCACCAGCGTACTTGGCGATGTTGGCAAACTCCCCTGCAGGCAGGCTCTGGTCGAAGGCCCACGCGGCCTTGAGCGCCATCAGCGAGGCCATTTCGATTTCGCTGCGGGCAATCGCCAGTGGGTGCTGCACGCCTTGGTAGGCGCCAATGGGTGTGTTGTTGAACACCTTGCGATCATTGGCATAGGCAACCGCCTTCTTCAAGGCGAAACGCCCGACACCGGTGCACAAGCCCGAGAGGATGATGCGCTCGGGGTTGAGCGTGTCGAACAAGATGTTGAAGCCCTTGCCGACTTCGCCCAGTACATCGGCCTCGGTGAGTTCTACGTTGTCGAAGAACAGTTGCCATTGCGTCTCGGGAACAGGGAAGGCAACCGGAATCAGCGTCTTGCTGATGCCCTTTTTTTTCATATCGACCATGAAGATGGTGAAGCCGTCGGTTTTCTTCTTCACATCGGCGCGCGCTGTGGTGCGCGTGACGACCATGGCGTAGTCGGCGCAGTTGGCATCGGTGATGAAGACCTTCTGGCCGTTGAGCTTGAATCCGCCCTGTCCGTCGGACTTGGCGATGCTGGTGATCTCGATCGAGTTCGAGCCGGCGTTCGGTTCGGTGATGGCGAAGCAGAACTTGATGTCGCCGGTGCAGCCGCCCGGCAGAAAGCGGCGCTTCATCTCCTCGCTGGCGTGCTTGGCCAGCAGGCCCATGGTCATGGTCGGGCCGACCACCAGGTTCAGCAGCGGAATACCGTTGTTGGCAAGGCCCTCCATGAACAGCAGCATCTCGGTCATGCCTTGGCCGGCACCGCCATAAGCCTCGGGGACCATGATGCCGAGAAAACCATCGTTGGTGATTTGCTGGTACAGCTCCGTGGGGCGCTCGTTCTTGTCGGCGTAGCCGCGCCAGTAGCTGTGGTCGAACTGCTTCGAGATACGGTCACCGTACTCGTAGATCATTCGTTGTTCTTGGTTCAGTGCGAAATCCATGAGATGTTCTCCTGTGTGTTCGGGAGTTCTGGCTCCTTCCCTCAGAGGGAGAAGGAGCGAACGAAATCAGACCTGGGCCGAGGGGAACGTGGGCGCGCGCTTCTCGCGCACCGAGGCCACGCCCTCTTTGGCATCCTCGCCCAAGAAGCACAGCATTTCCATAGCCAGCGAGCTTTCGAAGATCGGGCGCGCAATGTTCATCCAGCCGTTGAGCGACCGTTTGGTCAAGCGGATGGCTTGCTGGCTGCCGGCGGCAAGCTTGTTGGCCACGGCCATAGCCTTGTCCATCAGCTCGGCGCGCGGCACGCACAGGCTCACCAGGCCGATGCGCTCGGCTTCCTTGCCGTTGACGAACTCGGCCGTCATCAGGTAGTACTTGGCCTTGGCCATGCCGCACAGCAGCGGCCACAGGATGGCGGCATGGTCGCCAGCGGCGACGCCGATCTTGACGTGGCCATCGGTGATCTTGGCCTCCTCGGCCATGATGCTGATGTCGGCCAAGAAGGCGACAGCCAGACCGGCACCAACGGCCACGCCGTTGATGGCCGAGATGATGGGCTTGTCACAGGCCATCATGTTGTAGACCACGTCCGAAGCCTCGGTCATGGTGTTGGCGATTGCCTTGGGATTGCCGACCATGTCGGCCACCCATTCAAGATCACCGCCGGCCGAGAAAGCCTGGTCGCCCGCGCCGGTGATGACCGCCACCTTGGTCTTGGCGTCGTCAGTGACCACGCCCCAGATCTTGGTCAGTTCCCAGTGCAGTCGGCCGTTGGTGGCATTCATGACTTCGGGGCGGTTGATGGTGATGACCAGCACGCCGTTGGGCTTGTGGTCGAACTTGAGGAATTGAAAGTCAGCGTAGTTCATTGAGATGCTCCTTGAAAAAAATGGGAAAGTCGGTAAGAAGGGGAAAAAGGGGACAAGAAAGATCAGTGAATGTCAGCGCAGCTTGGCGCGCCCGTTGTTCAGCACGACGACGTTGCGCTCCACAGCCAGGGCCCGGAACGAAGCGACCCTGCCATCCACCCAGATCTCGGTGCGTATCGTTTCACCGGGATAAACGGGTGACGAAAAACGCACATCCAGCGACTGGAGGGCGCTCGGGTCGCCGCCGCAGACACTTTGGGTGAGGGCCCAGCCGGCAATGCCATAGGTGGCCAGGCCGTGCAGGATGGGCCGCTCGAAGCCGGCGGCGCTGGCCACCGCGGGTTCGGCATGCAGCGGGTTGTAGTCGCCCGAGAGCCGGTAGATCAGCGCGGCGCGCGGCTGGGTGGCGAAATCGACGCTGTGGTTGGCTGCGTGCGTGGGCAGCTCATGCACGGTTCTGACCGGGCCGGAGGGGCCGCCGAAGCCGCCGTCGGCGCGGCAGAAGGTGGTCGAGAGCAGCGTGGCCAGCAACTCGCCGCTGGCCGCGTCATGCACCGTGCGCTCGGTGTAAACCAGTGCGCCCTTGCCTGTGCCTTTGTCGATGATGCCGGTGACCTTGGTGCGCCCGATCACCTCGCCTTCGGGTGCAGGAGAACGGTGGATGACCAAACCTTGCTCGCCATGCACCAGGCGAACGGCGTCGATACCCGTGGCCGGGTCTTTCATCCACATGCCGGGGTAGCCCAGCACCACGGGCAGCGTGGGCAGTGCCAGCAGGTTTTTTTCATAGACGAAGCGCAGCTCGGTCTCGTCAGTGGGGTCGGTGCCCAGACCGACGCCCAGCGCGTACAGCATGGTGTCGCGCTGCGTGTAGCGATGGCGCACGTCCTCGAATGGCCAAGCCATCAGCTTGTCGTAGTTGATCGCCATGGTCTGGCTCCGCTTTAAACTGGATCCCAGGAGAACACGATGTTCGAGCTCTCCAGTGGATAGAAGTTTTGCTTCATCGCGGGCAGCACGCGCTTGGCGATGGTCTCGGGCGTCCAGCCCTCAGAGGTGTGCATGCCGCGGATCGGGCGCGACTGGCTCATCAGGAAAATCTCGTTGCCGCGCACGGCGAAGATCTGGGCCGTGACGTCGGCCGCCGCATCGCTGGCCAAGAAGGTAGCCATGGGCGCAATCTGCTCGGTGCCGAGTTTTTTCAGCTTTTCCACGCGCGCCTGCTGCTCGGGGGTGTCAGTGGGGATGGCGCCGATCATGCGGCTCCAGGCAAAGGGCGAGATGCAGTTGGAACGCACGTTGTAGCGCTGCATGTCGCCGGCGATGTGGCGCGACATGGCCACGACGCCCAGCTTGGCGGCGGCATAGTTGGCCTGGCCCAGGTTGCCGATCAGGCCCGAGGTGGAGGTCATGTGCACGTAGGCGCCCGATTTCTGGGTCTTGAAGTGCGGGGCGGCGGCGCGCGAGGTAAAGAAGCTGCCGTTGAGGTGCACGTCGATCACGGCGCTCCACTCCTCGGGCGACATGTTGAAGAACAGCCGGTCGCGCAGGATGCCGGCGTTGTTGACGACGATGTCGATGCGCCCGAAGGTGTCGGCTGCGCACTCGATGATGCGGTTGGCCGTGGGCCAGGTCGAGACGCTGTCGGTGCTGAGCACGGCCTGGCCGCCAGCGGCCTTGATCTCGTTGACCACCTGCTGGCCGTGGCTGGCGTC
>JBFHEQ010000041.1:0-12826 GCA_041584075.1 Hydrogenophaga sp. | reverse complement strand
TGCCGCCTGAGACCATGGGCTACATCTACCCCAGCCGGTACTGCCAGTCTGACCGCCTGTTGCGGATGGCGTACAACGAATTTGGCCACCTCGACCAGGGCTACTGGCGCGTGCTGGCGATCCGCGACTGGGTCACACGCCATGTCACGTTCACCTCCAACGCCTCGAACGGCAACACCTCGGCGGTCGACACGCTCATCGAGCGGGTGGGTGTCTGCCGCGACTTCGCCCACCTCATGATCGCCCTGTGCCGGGCCTGCAACATCCCGGCGCGCTTCGCCACCGGCACGGACTACGGCGCCGACCCTGCCCTGGGCCCGCCCGATTTCCACGCCTACGTCGAGGTCTACCTGGGCAACCGCTGGTACATCTTCGACCCTTCGGGCACGGCCATACCGATGGCTTTCCTGCGCTTTGGCACGGGGCGCGACGCCGCTGATGTGGCCTTTGCGACCATCTTTGGCAACGTTCAAACCCAGGCGCCGTTGATCCAGGCCACCGCCATTGAAGATGCATCTCTCGGCATCGTGCTGCCGCACCACTCGCCAATGGCCCTGTCCACCGACAGCGGCATGCCCGCTTACGCCTGAGCGCCACCGGCTGACGCCGCCCGTGCCCCTGCTGCGGCAAAGAACCCAGTGGCGTCAAAAGGACCCGCCACCGACGGGCTGCCGTATCGGGTCGATCAGAAAATCGCCTGCTGCCAGACGGTCCGGCGGCCGCTCAACCGCAGCGCACCCCATCAAAACGGCACGATGTCCGACGGGTACTTCCAGAAATCCTTCAACAGGTAATTCATGGGGATGTTCAAAGGCTGGTTGGTCGGCGGAATCGGCTGGTTGAACCAGCGGTCGTAAATGGCATTGGCCTCTTTCGACACAATCAGGCGCTTCATTTCCGCGTCCACCAGCTTCTTGAGCTCCGGGTCGTTCCTGGGCAGCATGATGGCCAGGGGTTCAATGGTCAGGAATTTGCCCACGACCTTGAATTTGCCCGGATCCGGCCGACCGGCCGCCAGGCCATACAGCAACACGTCGTCCATCACAAAGCCATCGGCCTCCCCCTTTTCGACCATCTCGATCGCGCGCTGATGGTCCGGCGCTTCGAGGATGTTGATACCAAGGGAATGGTCGCTGTTCGCACGGGTGATGGCCTTCAGTGGTGTGGTGTCACGGGTCGACACCAGCTTGAGCCCCCTGAAATCGGCCACCTGCTGAACCCGGCTGTCCGAGCGCACCAGGTAACGGGCCCCTGTGATGTAGTGCGGCACCGTGAACGCCACCTTTTCACGGCGATCGGCGTTGTTGGTGGTGGAGCCGCACTCAAGATCGGCCTTGCCTTCTTCAATCGACGAAATGCGGGTCGCCGGCGTCACCATCAGCAGCGAACTCTTCAGGTCTTTGATTTCCAGCTTTTTGCCAATCGCATCCACCAGCCGTCGGCACAGCTCCAATGCATACCCGACCGGCTTCTTGTCCTTGTCAAGGTAGGAAAAAGGCACGGAGGCCTCACGGTGGGCCAGCACCACCACGCCGTTTTTCTGGATACGGTCCAGCGCCGGGCCTGCGATGGCCCCCTGCGATACCAGCACCACCAGGGCGGCCACGCCGACCCGACATCCGACAAGGGCTGCCTGCCCAAAACCAAGCTGCATGAACAGTCTCCTGAAAGACGTTAGAAGTTAGAAATCAGCGGCGCGGCAGACCACCGGTGGCGTTGGCGTCAGCTGCGCGGCCCATCGCTGCGCGAGGCAGCCCACCATCTGCGACAGGAAACATGCCACTGCCCGGGCCATATCGGCCTTGAAAGTGCGCTCTTGAGAGCGGCGTATCTTAAGGCTACGCGGAACGTGTCCTGCGCCGCGCAGACCATCACAAACCGAGGTGCGTGCATCTGCGAGGATGGGTCCCCGTCGCCTTAAACCCTGGTCAGGCCACCATCACCCCCTCCCCGACTCCCCCAGCCGGACCGCACCGGGGCGCGACCGGCACCTGCGCACCCGAGATGTCCCACACTCAAGGCGAAAGCGGCTGTCCCTGGCTGGATGAGTGCAGGGGACGCTCCGGCAACGACACCGCCATGGGGCCTTTCTGGTGCCCGCATCAATGTCTCCGGCGAAACCGCTAAAGTGAGCCTGCTCGCGCCGCCACACGCTGCCCGGGGCCCCTTTCATGCACAAAAATCCCTCCGACTTCAAAGGCAACAAACAGGCGCTGCCCAGCAAACCTTGTGTGGCCTGCGGGCGGCCCATGACCTGGCGCAAGCGCTGGGCGCGGGATTGGGACCAGGTGAAATACTGCTCGGACGCCTGCCGCAAGCACAAGCCCCACCATGGCTGAGCGCCACACAGCCCGGCTGCGCCACCTGGTGATCGTGCTGGGCGACCAGCTCAACACCGACGCATCGGCCTTCGACGGCTTTGATGCGGCACAGGACGCTGTGTGGATGGCCGAAGTGGCCGAAGAATCGACCCACATCGCCTCCAGCAAGCAGCGAACCGCCCTCTTTCTGTCTGCCATGCGGCATTTCGCCGACGGCGTGCGCCACCAGGGCTGGCCGCTGCACTACCGGCAACTGGACGATCCAGACAATCGAGGCAGCCTCGCGGACGAACTGGCCCACACGCTGGAGCGGCTGCAGCCCCAGCAAATGGTCATGACCGCTCCGGGTGACTGGCGGGTGTGGCAGTCGATCAAGACCGTGGCTGCATTGGCCGGCATCCCGCTGGTGGTGCGCGACGACCGCCATTTTTTCACCACCGTGCGCGACTTCGCTGCCCATGCCAAAGGCCGCAAGCAACTGCGGCTCGAATACTACTACCGCGAGCTGCGCCAGCGCCACGGCATCCTGATGACGCCTGAGGGTCAGCCCGAGGGCGGGCAATGGAATTTCGACGCAGACAACCGCGAAACCTTCGGCGCACAAGGCCCCGGCCCGCTGCCCGAGCATTGCCGTTTCGAACCCGATGCCACCACGCAGGCGGTCATCGATCTGGTCAACCGGCACTTCGCCGACCACCCCGGCCAGCTGGACAGCTTTGCCTGGCCCGTCACGCGCGCGCAGGGGCTCGAAGCCCTGCAGCGGTTCATTGCCCAGCGCCTGCCCCTGTTCGGACGCTACGAAGACGCCATGTGGCCCGGGGAGCCCTGGCTTTACCACTCCCAGCTCTCGGCCGCCCTCAACCTGAAGCTCATCCACCCGCGGGAAGTGATCGAGGCCGCCGAAGCCGCCTACCGCGAAGGCCAGGCACCCCTGGCCAGCGCCGAGGGATTCATCCGCCAGATCCTGGGCTGGCGCGAGTTTGTGCGCGGCATCTACTGGACGCAGATGCCCGACTACCTGGAGCGCAACGCGCTGAGCGCCCGCCAGGCGCTGCCCGACTGGTACTGGACGGGGGCCACCGACATGGCCTGCCTCCGCGAGGCCATCCAGCAGACCCTGCAACACGGCTACGCCCACCACATCCAGCGGCTGATGGTGACGGGCCTGTTTGCGCTGTTGCTGGGGGTGGATCCGAAACAGGTGCACGCCTGGTACCTGGGCGTCTATGTGGACGCCGTGGAGTGGGTGGAGCTGCCCAACACGCTGGGCATGAGCCAATACGGGGATGGCGGCCTGATGGCCAGCAAGCCCTACGCGGCCACAGGCAAGTACATCCAGCGCATGGGCGGCCCGTGCAAGGCTTGCCGCTACGATCCGGCGCAGCGCGACGGCGACCGTGCCTGCCCCTACACCACGCTGTACTGGGACTTCCTGATGCGCCATGAAGACCCGCTCGCGAAAAACCCGCGCATGGCGCTGCAGGTCAGGAACATCAACCGTCTGAGCGCAGACCAGCGGGCGGCCATCACCCGGCGCGCCGACGCGATCCGCCAGAGTGAAGTAGGACAACCAGAGCCGGTCAACACGGTATATGCAGTGCCGAAAGAGGTGTGAGCCCAAAAAGCCATGCGCGGCATTGCAAAGCCTTGGCCGGGCGGCATACCCCGACTGCGTTTTGCCTTGCGCATGGCCTCCTGGACACCAGTACGCTGGGCGTTCGTGGGCCATTGCATGAGCGAAATCGCGTCAGTCAACTGGATCGGGGGCCAAGAAGCCTTGACCCTTGCACTCACTGGCACAGGCTTGGTGCACACGCGGGGTCTGCCCCGCGCCAACCTGGCAACCAACCTTCAGCCTCGCTTAAGCCGGCATCGCTACATTGGGCGGTGGGTGCAGGAGCCTTCGCGATCGTCGACAGCGGCTCAGGACACCCGGCAAACACATGAGGTACCCGGGCCCTCGGTATTGCCCCGATCGCCAGGCCCGGCCCCCACGAGATAAAACCATGAATCCTTCTCGACGCACCTTCATGATGACGGTGGCCGCTGGCAGCGCAGCGTTCTCCCTGGGTGCACACGCCCAAACCGCCATGCTCGACGAAAAATCACCCCAGGCCACAGCGCTGGGCTATGTGGCCGACACTGCCAAGGCCGACGGCAAGAAGTTTCCCAAACACACCGCCGAACAGGGTTGCCACAACTGCGCGTTGTTCCAGGGCAAGGCCACCGACGCCGCCGGCGGCTGCCCCCTGTTCGCAGGCAAGCAGGTGGCGGGCAAAGGCTGGTGCAGCGCCTGGAGCAAAAAGGCCTGAGGGCCGGGCACGCTGCCCGGGCTTTTCCGGCAGCGAAAGCTGGCTCCAGCGCCAGGCTGGCAACCCCCGACACCAGGGTCGCCAGCCTGTCTCATTTGGCAAACAGCCGGGCAATGTCACTGAAAGCTTTCAACTCGATGGCGTTGCCCGAGGGGTCCTGGAAAAACATGGTGGCCTGCTCACCCGGCTCGCCCTTGAAACGGATGTAGGGTTCGATGACGAATGTGATGCCCGCGCTCTTCAGGC
Source organism: Hydrogenophaga sp. (assembly GCA_041584075.1). Taxonomy (GTDB): domain Bacteria; phylum Pseudomonadota; class Gammaproteobacteria; order Burkholderiales; family Burkholderiaceae_C; genus Hydrogenophaga. The sequence goes on along the minus strand of JBFHEQ010000041.1, from coordinate 7,947 downwards.
GCTCGGCCATCGCTTCCCAGTCGGCCATGGGCAACACCATGCCGAAGTGCCGCACCGGCACACCGTGTCCATCCACCGCGTTCAGCGACGCGGCGCCCGTTTCGCTGGGCGCCAGGTGCGCCACGATCTGGTGACCATAAAAATTGAAGTCGATCCACTCTGGCGAACTGCGCCCCTCGGGGCAACCCATCACACCGCCATAAAACCCGCGCGCGGCTTCCAGATCGTTCACCGGAAAGGCCAGGTGAAACGGCGACATCATGGCGGGGTTGGAAACAGGCGCCTGCATGGTGACAGGCGCTGAAGCGGTGGCTGTGGTGGTGTTCATGGGGTCGGGTCCTGAAAAGGGGTTGAGCAAAGAACACATCGTAGGCCGCTTCGCGGGTCCGCTGGAACAGCCGGCCCAAAAACCCCTGGCTCTCCAGCCCATGGGAAAAAGGGCAACGCCTCTGCGTGCCCCCTCGTGCCTGCCTCGACCGAAACGGTGGTTTAAAACCCTTCCAGCACGATCTTGCCGCGCGAGCGCCCGCTTTCCAGCAGCGCGTGGGCGCGCTTCAGGTTGGCCGCATTGATGGTGCCGAAGTGTTCACCCAAGGTGGTTTTCAGGTCGCCTGCGTCGATCAGACCCGCCACTTCGGTCAGCAACCGGTGCTGCTCGATCATGTCGGACGTCTGAAACATCGAGCGGGTGAACATGAACTCCCAGTGCAGCGAAACGGCTTTGCGCTTGAGCGCGCCGATCTGGATGCTGCCTGCAGCAGGGTCGTCGATCAGGCCAAACTTGCCTTGAGGCGCGATCAGTTCGGCAATCTGCTCAAAGTGCTGCTCGGTGTTGGTGAGGCTCACCACGTAATCGGGCGCGGCCAGCCCTGCGGCCTTCACTTCCTGGGCCAAAGGCTTGCTGTGGTCCAGCACGTGGTGGGCACCGAGCTCGCGCACCCACTGCACCGTCTCGGGCCGCGAGGCCGTGCCGATCACGGTCAGGCCCGTGAGCCGGCGCGCCAGCTGGGTCAACACCGAGCCCACACCGCCAGCGGCACCGATGATCAACAGCGACTTGCCCTGGGAAGCGTCACCACGGGCCACACCCAATCGGTCAAACAGCATTTCCCAGGCCGTCAGCGTGGTCAGGGGCATGGCGGCGGCTTCAGCGTCGCTCAGCGAAGCCGGCGCCAGCGCGGCAATGCGCTCGTCCACTAGGTGCTGCTCGGCATTCGCCCCCGCACGGTCGATGGCGCCGGCATACCAGACACGATCGCCCACCTTGAACAAAGTCACGTCGCTGCCCACGGCGCGCACCGTGCCGACCACGTCCCAACCCAGCACCTTCCACTGGCCCGCCTCGGCACTCACACCAGCGCGCACCTTGCTGTCGACCGGGTTCACCGCGATGGCCTTCACATTCACCAGCAGATCGCGCGGGCCGGGTTGGGGAACGGGCAAAGCCACGTCCTGCAAAGACAGGGCATCGGAAACGGGCAAGGCAGCCTGGTAGGCAATGGCTTTCACGGGAATTCCTTTGAAAATACGGGACAAGGGCGCCGCTGCCGGATGGCATTGGGGCGGCACAATGGAAAACATGATGATCCCTCCTGAATACGCCGGGAAAACAGGCAACTCAAGGGAAAGAATCAAATCTATGGCCAGAATTATGGTGAAAATCAGGGCATGGATCGACCCCGCCGCCATCGAATCACTTTCAACAAAAGCTGAACAATGACCCGCCTCACCGATCTTGAGCTGTTTGTGCGCACCGCCGATCTGGGCAGCCTCACCGCGGCGGCCAAAGCCATGGACTGGTCGCCCGCGGCCGCCAGTGCGGCCATGAAACGCCTCGAATCGGCCTGGGGGGTGGCGGTGTTTGTGCGCAGCACGCGCAGCCTGCGCCTGTCCACCGAGGGCGAGCGCATGTTGCCCCACGTGCGCGAGGCGCTCAACGCCCTGACCGAGGCCCAGGCGGTGGTGTCGAAAACGCCCAGCGCCCTGCGCGGTGAACTCCAGTTGTCCATGCCGTCCGATCTGGGGCGCCATGTGTTGCTGCCCTGGCTGCAGACCTTCCAGGAACAGCACCCCGACCTGTCGATGCGCCTGCACCTGTCGGACCGCAACGCCGACCTCATGCGGGTGCCGCTGGACATGGCCATCCGCTACGGCACACCCAAAGACTCTGCCCATGTGGCTTTGCCCCTGGTGCTCAACAACCCCCGTTTGCTGGTGGCCTCGCCCCGCTACATCGCCCGCCACGGCACACCCGCCTCCGTCGAAGATCTGGCCCGGCACGAAGCGCTGCGGTTCATGCTGGGTGACGAGGTGCCCAAAACCTGGCGCCTGTGTGTGGCGGGCCAATGGGTCGACGCGCTGGTGCAAGGCCGGCACAGCGCCAACGACAGCGAAATCGTCACCCGGTGGGCCCTGGAAGGGCTCGGCCTGGCCTACCGCTCCCAGCTCGACATGGCGGCCCATCTCAAGGCCGGCCGGCTTGTGCGCGTTTGCCCCGATTGGGAAGGCGAGCTCGCCCACCTGCACCTGGTGGTGCCTGGTCGCAAGCAGGTCACGGCCGCCGTGCGCGCTTTGCGCGACCACCTGGCGCCCTTGCTGACCCAGCTCGCAACAGACACCGCCAAAGGCCAGGCTGGCACCACATGACCGCGCCGCGCCACGGCGTGCAAGGCCTGGACGCCTCAAGTTGTTCAGCCGTTGGCCGATGTTTTCGATGGAGCCTGACCATTCCTGTCGGGCCATAGAGGAGCACGCCCCGCCATGTCCGTCACGAGCATCCCCACCGGCGCCACGGCCACGGGCCTGAGCGGCATGCGCGCTGCCCAGCAACGCCTGGACACCAGCGCGCACAACATCGCCAACCTGCAGACACCCGGTTTTCAGCGCCAGACCGTTGAGCAGACCGCCCAACCAGGACTTGGCGGCGTGAACACCCAGCAGCGAGCAGCGCCCACCGGGAACAGCGAAGGCGACGGCTTTGCTCATCTGGCAGACGACATGGTGGAACAACGCATGAGCCTCTACAGCTTCGCGGCCAACCTCAAGACCGTCGAGACCGAAGACCAGATGCTGGGCACCCTGCTGGACACCCAAGCCTGAACCGGGCGACGAGAGAGAGATAGAGGGGGTTGCGCCCATCTGAGGCGCCCATATTTGCTCCATATTGGCGAGCCAAACTGCGAGTGAACGGGCACCTCCAGCAGGGCCTGTCGCCGCCTTTTCTGCCTTGACTCGCTTCATGCAATCCCGTCACCCCCAGCCGTCAGCGGAAGCCACATCCGCATGGACGACCCGCCTGGCGTCCCCGGACACCCACCGATTGCCCACCCATGAACTACGTTGAACTCGCCTTCGTCGTGCTGAGCACCGTGGTGATCCTCCAGGCACTGGGTCGCAAACTGCCCGTGCCCATGGTCGCCCTGCAGATCGCCGCGGGGGCTGTCCTGTCCAGCTTCGCCGAACTGGACGACTTGCACGGGCAAACCTCGCTGCTCTTCGCGATCCTCGTGCCGCCCTTGCTGTACATCGAAGCCTGGCAGGTACCCAAGCGTGAGCTGTGGCGGTCCATCAAACCCGTGCTGGGACTGGCGATCGGCCTGGTTGCCTTGACCACCGTGGTGATGGGCTACGGGCTTCATGCGATGTTGCCCGAAATGCCACTGGCGGTGGCCATGGCGCTGGCCGCAGCCCTGGCTTCCACGGATACTGTGGCCGTCAGCGCTGTCGTGAGCCGCATGCCATTGCCGCACCGCCTCCAGATCCTTTTGAGCGGCGAGAGCCTGCTCAATGATGCGGTGGCGCTCGTGGCCTTCAAGGTTGCCGTGGCGGCCGCAGTCACGGCCCATTTTTCCATTGGAGAGGCCACGGTCTCTCTGGTCACGGTGTCCACCGGTGGCCTGTGCATCGGCGCGGCCGTGGCCGTGGTGGCCAATGTCCTGCGCCGCAGCCTGATGACGGGTTCGCCAGAAAGCGTCCGGATCGACACCATCCTCTCCCTGCTCATCCCTTACGCCGCTTACCTTGCCGCGGACCAGCAAGGCGTCTCCGGCGTGCTGGCTGTGGTGGCCGCCGGTCTGTGTGGCGGTGTGCTGGACCGCAGGCACCTTGGGGCGGCCACGCGCCTCAATGGCATGGCGCTGTGGAGCGCGGTGACCATGACACTCAACGGCGCGGTGTTCGTGATGCTGGGCCTGGAAATGCGCCAGGTCTTGCAACGCGTCGAAGGCTACAGCCGGTGGCACCTGCTGGGTTATGTGGTTCTGCTGACCGTGACCCTGTTTGCCCTGCGCATGGCCTGGACCCTGCTCATGGCGTGGTGGTCGGGCCGGCACCGCCCGGCGGGCGAGAAAAACCTGCCCAGTTTCACGATGCTGCTGGTCACTGTGATGTGCGGTGTGCGAGGCTCACTGGCCTTGAGCGCCGCACTGGCCATTCCGTTGCTGACCCACGCCGGACTGGCGATGCCCGCCCGCGATCTCGCCGTGTTTCTGGCCGCCGCGACGGTGGGCGCCACCCTAACGCTCAGCGGCCTCGTCCTGCCCTTGCTGAAAATCGAGCCCTCCACTGAGGAGGCCCCTTCCATGAGTCTGCAAGAGGTGCACGCAGCCATTGCACGCACCGCATTGAAAGCCATCGACAGCGATCCCCTGAGGACGGCCTCCAGCAAGGTGCGCGAATGGTCCATGACCTGGCGGGGTCTGTACGAGAGCCGCGTGGCCGCCAACGACGTCTCCAATGCCCATGCGTGCGCCGAGCACCGCCGCGATCTCGCAACACAGCAGCAGTTGTCCATGAACGTGCTCAGGGCGCAGCGGCGCGAGCTGGCCCGCCTGCACCTGGCCGGTGCCGTGACTTCGTCGGTGCGGCAGGCGGTGGAAGTGGAGCTGGACCTGGCCGAGATTGCGGTCGACAAGCTGGCCTGGCGTGCCGAACCCGCCTGAGCCCCGGTACGTCACAGGTGGATGCCACCCGAAACCTCGATGCGCTGACCGTTCACCCAGCCCATTTCGTCCGAGAGCAGTGCACTCATCACGGACCCCACATCGGCCACTTCGCCCACACGACCCAGCGCCGTTTGCGATGCGATCATGCCGTGCAGTTGAGCGTTATCGCGCACTGCGCCACCGCCGAAATCGGTGGCAATCGCACCCGGTGCGATGGTGTTCACCGCAATGCGGCGCGGACCCAGTTCTTGAGCCAGGTAACGGGTCAACACCTCCACGCCCCCTTTCATGGCTGCATAAGCGGCAAAACCCGGCATGGAGAAGCGGGCCAGCCCCGAAGACACATTCAGGATCCGGCCACCTTCGGCCATCAGGGGCAACAGCGCCTGCGTCAGCATGAACGGGCCCTTGAGGTGAACACGCACCATGTGATCCAACTGCGCCTCGGTCGTGTCCACAAAACGGGCGTTCACGCCAGAGCCGGCATTGTTGAGCAGGTAGTCAAAACGGTCCCGCTGCCAATGGTCCTGCAGCGCCTCGCGCACCGCCGCGGCAAAAGCATCGAAGCTGGCGCTGTCGGCCACGTCCAGGGGCAGCACCACCACCCGTGCGCCCACCGCCTGCGCTTCATCCACCAGCGTCTGTGCAGCCGCCGCGCTCTCGCGGAACGTGGCGATGACGTCGACCCCACGGGTGGCAAGCCTCAGGGCGGCCTGGCGGCCGAGTCCCCGGCTGGCACCGGTGACCAGTGCAATTTTTCGGGGGTTCATGGATGCGTCCTTTCGTCGAGTGTTGAACCCGCCGACAAGCTGCTGCAGGCGGGAAGAGCACCCAGTCTATTGATCGAGCATTCATTGATAAAGCAGCTATTCTTGTTTTCACTGAGCAGAATTTCTGCACAATAGGGTCACGATGAACCTCACCGATTCGCTGCGCATCTTCGTGCGGGTGGCCGAGCTGTCCAGCTTCAGTGCAGCCGCCGAACAACTGGGCTTGCCCCGCACGACCGCATCGGCGGCGGTGCGGGAGGCCGAACACATGCTGGGCACGCGCCTGCTCCACCGCACCACCCGGCGCGTGCAGCTGACGCAAGATGGCCGCGTGGTTTTCGAGCGCGCGCAAGACCTGCTGGCCGATGTGGATGAACTGCGTGGCCTCTTCCGCAGCGAAACCACCACCCTGAGCGGACGGCTGCGCGTGGACATGCCACAGGCCATCGCGCGCGACCTGGTGTTGCCCGCCCTCCCGGCTTTTCTGGCCGAACATCCCGGCCTCGACATCGAGCTGTCATCAACAGACCGCCGCGTGGACCTTGTGGGCGAAGGGTTCGATTGCGTGTTGCGCGTGGGCCAGCTTGACGAGTCCAGCCTGGTCGCCAAGCCCCTGGGGCTATACCGCATGCTCAATGTCGCCAGCCCGGCCTACCTGAAAGCCAGGGGCCGCCCCGAAGCCCTCGAGGACCTCGCGAAGCACCGGCTCGTGCACTACGCGCCCACCCTGGGGACCCGGACCTGCGGCTTCGAATACCAGGTCGAACCCGGTGGCGTTGTGCGAAGCGTGCCCATGGCAGGTGCGCTCACCGTGAACACCACCCCCGCTTACGAAGCCGCTGCCTTGGCAGGTCTGGGCATCATCCAGGTGCCGGAACCCGGTGTGCGTGCACACATCGAAGCGGGCCGGCTGGTCGACATCCTGACGCGCTGGCGGCCTGCTCCGATGCCCGTGTCACTGGTTTACGCCAACCGCCGGCACTTGTCACAGCGGGTTCAAGTGTTCATGGACTGGGTGGGCGCACTGGTGGCGCCTCGCCTGCAGCCCTCCGGCAACGAACAAAGGCCCGAAGCGCCGGCCGGGGAAAGCATCAAGGGTCGACCTGAGGCAAGGTCCACCAGAAAGTAGCCCCGGCTCCCGGCTTCGACTCGGCCCAGATGCGTCCCCCGTGGCGTTCGATGATGCGTGCCACGATCGCCAGGCCCACGCCCATGCCGGGTACCTCGCTGCCCGCATGCAGGCGCTGAAACAGGCCGAACAGTTTGCCCGCGTGCGCCATGTCAAAGCCCATGCCGTTGTCCCGCACGAAATAGGCCCGGCGGGCAGGATCGTGACCGATCCAGACGGTGGGAGTGGGTTGCGCAAGGGAGTACTTCACGGCGTTGTCCAGCAAGTTGAACAGCACCTGGCGCAGCAGACCCGCGTCACCTTGCGCCGAAGGCATATCCTGCAATTCCACGCACACCCTGGACCCCTCTTCCACCAGCGCATCGATCGCGGATCGCGCCACCTGGACCATGTCGACCGCCACCGGCACCAGATCCGCCCGAACCACTTGCAGCAAGCTCAGCATGTCGGTGAGCATCTGGCCCATGGTGCGTGAAGACCGGACGATGCGCTCGAACATGTCGCGTGACGAAGCGTCCCAAGCGCCCAGATCACCCTCGGCGATCACCGACGCGAATCCGTTCACCGCCCTCAGGGGCGCGCGCAGATCGTGCGCGATCGAATAGGAAATGGCCTCCATGTCTTTCAGGGTACGCTCAAGGTCGGCTGTCCTCTGGGCCACCCTCAGCTCAAGACCGGCGTTGAGCGCGCGCACTTCGTCTTGTGCCGTCACGCGGTCCGTGATGTCCATGTGCGTACCCGACATGAACAAGGCCTTGCCCTCGCTGTCGCGACGATGCACCCTGCCCCGCGTATTGACCCAGACCCAGTGCCCGTCCTTGTGGCGCATGCGCAGATCGCATTCAAAGTACGGGATCTCCTGGGCGCAATGAGCCCGGTGGCGCTCCATTGCAACGCCGAGATCATCCGGATGCAGCAAGCCTGTCCAGGTCGTGCTCCGGACCGGCGCCAGCTCTTCCACCGTGTACCCCAGCATATCGGCCCATCGGGCGTTGATGGTCATGTTGCCGGTGAGCTGATCGGTCTCCCAGATACCTGGCCGGGTCGCCTCCAGCACCCACTCCAGCCGCTGGCGTTCGGAGCGCAAGGCTTCCTGTGCGGCAAT
>JBFHEQ010000040.1:0-13041 GCA_041584075.1 Hydrogenophaga sp. | reverse complement strand
GGCAAGTTGGTCCAGTAGATGCCGTTGAGGGAGGCGATATAGAGGCGGTTGTCACGGATGGCGAGGCCCCCAACATGGCTCAAACCGGCGGGCAGGGAACCGAAGGACACACCGTTTTGATTGTCTGCCCCTACGACGGTTGTGACATTGCCGGCGGGTGTGATGCGTCGAACTGTGTACCCCCACCAATCAGAGGTGTAGACGTCGCCGGTGGCTTTGTCGACAGCGAGTGCATAAGGGCGCCGAAAGCTGGCGGCAGCGCCTTGCCCGTCTGCCGCGCCCGATGCGCTTTGCCCTGCCAGTGTGGTGACCAAACCCGAGGGTGTGATTTTCCTGATGCGGTTGTTGGCTTCGTCGGCAACATACAAGTTGTCTGATGCATCAATGTCCATCTGACCAGGGCAGTTGAATCGGGCATTTGTTCCTTGCCCGTCAGCGAAACCTGCGTTGTTTGTATTGCGAGAGGCGGCGCCGGCAAATGTGGTGACCACGCCCGTGGTCGATATTTTGCGAATTTGCGTGCTTGGATAGGTGGCTGCGGCATAACATTCGCTGACGTACAGGTTGCCCAAAGAGTCTCTGGTTATCCCGCGAATGCCCAGAAAGCGAGCGGCTGAGTTGAGTCCATTCACATAGTCGGCATCGCTCAAGCTCCCTGCGATGGTGGTCACGACCCCGGCCGGGCTGACCATCCGAACCGTCCTCGAGTCTCCCAGGTAGCCCGTGCCGCTGCTGTCAAAAACCATGGCGACGTTACCTCCCAGCGTCGCGTTGCTCCCGGCACCATCGGTGTGACTGGATGACGTCCACGAGCCCACAAATGGGCTGACGGCACCTGCAGCGGAAACCCGGCGAATCTGGGGCCTGTGCACGTAGCCGACAGAGCTGGAAGGGCCTTCTTGACTGGACTCTGCGTCGGTGACGTACAAGTCTCCCGATGGTGAAAACGCCATGTTTCGCAAATTGCCGAATCGCGCTTGATCTCCCACCGCGTTGACATTGCCATAGGCATTCGTTTTGCCCGCAAACGAGGCCAACGCCCGGTCGTAGTTGCCGATAGACGCATTGACGTAATAACCCACGCCTTCGTACTTGTAAGTGGCCGACAGGTTGGCCTGGATGTACTGGTTCTCAGAAGCGCTGGCGGTGTAAAAGTGAAAGCCTTTTTGCAGGTGATAGAAGCGGTAGAGCGGGGTGGTACCGGCCTGCGCAGTCTTGCTGGCGTAATAGGCGGGGCCCTCCAGGTGCATGTAGGGCGCGGTGGCCAGCACGTTGTTTTTCTCGGTCTCGCTGATTGTGAAGAAGTGGGTGCCGTTGGCCGTGTTGGCAAAGCGGTAGACCGGGAACAGGCCTGCCGTGGTGGCTTGCCAGGCGCCGAAAACAGGGCCTTCAAAACGGTACTGGGGCAGGGTGTTGAGGATGGTGTCGCGCTCATTGACCGAACGGGTGTAGAGGTGTGAACCGGTCTGGCTGTTGAGAAACCGGTAGACGGATGCCTCGGGCGCGGTGATCGCCTTGGTGGTGGCGGTAGCCGCGTTCTTTTCATCGGGCGCTGCTCCCGCCGGGGGCACGGCAGCCTCGGTGGGTTGTTCGACTTCAGCGCGGTTGATCGCGGCGCGCTCTGCCCAGATTTGGGCGTCTCTCACCGACACGTCGCTGATGGTGTGGGTTGTGTCCAGACGTGTGGCGTTGGTTGACCCGAGGTTGCGCTCAACCTGGGCGTCCGACTTCGCCTGGCTGGGATCTTGCCCACCGCCGCATGCTGTCAACATGGCGCACAGGCTGCTGACCAGTGTGAGTGATCGTGTAACACGGACCATGAAATCCTCCCCTAATTTATTAAAATTAAAGATTTAAGTTTATCAATGTTTAGGTCCTTAAGTGTTTGTCTTTGGCGGTAGTTCATCGCCGTGTGACGTGGTCTGGGTATGCTGCAGCGCTTGTTTTGGTGGAGTTGTTGTGCCCTGGGTGCTCGCGGGCGAGGTCGTAGACGCGGGTCCGGCTTCCCCCCCTGGATTGCAGGCGGATGCGTTTAGCGTCTCTCGCCTCTCGATTTGCCGAGAGAGCGCTTCCGAAGTATGCTCATAGGCTGTCTTGAATAGCATGGATGAGAGTTCGGGTGATGATGTTGATTACTGCGCTTCGCGCTTTGCGTTGGGGAGGGCTGTCACTCTCAGCCGCTCTGGTTGTGGCCTGCGGCGGCGGTTCCGGTGCGGAGCCAGCATCGAGCGAACAGGGGGCTTCGCCGGCGATTTCAGCCGATGTTTCGTCTTTTCCTGGCGGCGCGCCGTTGGTCACCAAGTCGTCCATCCTGGACGAGTGGACCGGCTATGGCGATCCCGATGCCCCTCAATCCGTACCAACCCAGGCGGATCCAACGCAGGCCCTGCTGGGCAAAGCGGCGCGGCTCAACCGTCAGACGCTGGAAGCCGCTCAGCTTCGCAAGTCTGCTGCAGCGCAAAAGGCGGCCTACACCGGACTGGTGCCTGTTTACCGGTTTTACAACAGCGGAACCAAAGCGCACTTCTACACGGCGAATGAAGTGGAGCGGGCCCATTTGGAGACCGTGCCAGGGTTCACCAATGAAGGCATTGCCTTCGAGGTGAGCCCCGCGCAGCAAACAGGTCTGGCCCCGGTATACCGTTTTGTCAATTCGACCACGGGCATCCACCTCTACACGATCAGTGAAGACGAGAAGGACCTGATACAGGCCAGTCTGCCGGTGTACCAGTTTGAGGGTGTGGCGTATTACGCCAGCCAGGCGGGAGGGACGGGACTCACGCCTCTCTACCGCTTCTACAGGCAGGACGCAAACTTCCACTTCTACACCGCTCAGTACACAGAGCGCGACAACATCATTTCAAACGCCTGCAGTTACCGCTACGAAGGGCCCGCGTTTTACGTGTTTGACGCCAATGCCGTTGTCGATCCACCGGCTGCCAGCCCGGCATCGGTGGTTCTGGTGGTGGGCGATTCGTTGGCGGAGGGCTACGGCACGTCCCTCGGCGGAACGCGGTACGGGTTTGTGACACCTGGCAAGGTGTGGACCGAGCGTCTCGCCACAGAAATCAAAACCCGCACGGCGCGCAACTGCAACAAGGTGGTGGATGTCAGTGTGGGTGGCATGCGGACAGTCGAAGGCGCCAACGGTATCCAGGGCTGGCTCGATCAATACGCGCCCAACCATGTGATCCTGGCGCAAGGAACCAACGACGCCTGGCAGAACCGGGGTGTGGCTTCCATGATCGCCAACCTCACCAACATGGCGCAGGCCAGCAAACTGGCGGGTGCCAACGTCTACGTGATGGAATTTGCTTTCTACCCCAAGGGCACAGCCTACCGCCAGGGCATGACGGCGATGTACCAGGGCGTTGCCACGGACAACCAGACCGCCTACATCAACGCTACGGGCAATGTCCCCGCGAACACCACGTATTACCACCCCGATTCGGTGCACCTCAAGGACTCTGCTCAACCCCGTGTGCTGGAAACGGTCTGGGCTGCCCTGCAGCCCTACCTGTAAGCACACGGGCGCGAAGGCCGAGGGTATTGGGGTCAGAACCCAGACCTGCCGATGTGGCACCGGGCTCATAGCAGGAGGTGCCGTGCAAACATCGAATCCTGGGGCCCGAACCGGGACCGGCTTGCACACGCCCATCATTCCTCCCTGTTGCCCACTGTGTGAGGCAAGGGACGATCGGCGTCATCGACGTTCTGCGTGGCATTGTGGCGCACGCATCGGCCAAGCCTTTGCCAGCGGTCTGTCTGTGCACGGGCAACATTGATTTGAGACTGTCGGGCGATCTGGCACGCAGTGGCCCAAGGTGAAACCGGCGCCCAATGCTGCAGGCTTCAGTGGGGACAACCGAATTCGAATGGCGATGGGTTTTTGTGCCTGCTTCTCTCGGGATGGCCGCACGGGTTCCCCTTGGCAGGGCATGTGTGGTCTATTGATCAACGTCTGAGGAACGAAAAAAACGCTGGCAACCCTTGCGGGTCACCAGCGCCAAGTTGTCGTCCAGCGATCAGTTGTGCTTGATCAGTTCACCACCCAGGCACGGTAAGCCACGCCTTCGTAGGTATAGGCCGCGCTCTGGTTGTTGATGATGTTGTCACGCTCGGCCACGTTGATGGTGTACAGGTGGGTGCCTGTGGCCTGTCGCATGAAGCGGAAGACTTCGATGGTGTCCGCTCCGGGGTTGCTGGACTGGCGGGCATACCATGCGATGCCTTCGTAGTTGAACCCTGGCATGGCCAAGACCGCGGTCTTCTCAGACTCATTGATGGTGTAGAAGTGGGTTCCAGTCGCTTGATTCAGGAACCGGTAAACGGGGCTCAGGCCAGTGCCTGCAGCGGGGGATACCATGAACGCAGGCGCCTCGTAGGCCAGCGAGGGAATGGTGGTCCGAACGGTGTCTCTTTCCGCCACGTTGGCGCTGAAGAAATGCGTGCCGTTGATGGTGTTGTAGAAGCGGAATACCATGCGGTAACCCGGGTTGAGCCAATCGATCAAACCGTTCTGGTAGGCAAAGTCGAAGCGGCCGTAGTAGTCGGTTGACTCCCTGTTGCTGCACGAGGAGTATCCGCCGAAGAGCTGCCCGACCATCTTGGGGTTTGCCGTTGTGCCGTTCAGCAAGAGCGCAGAACCACTGCTGCCGCCTTCGGTGATGCCCGTGGTCCATGCCGCCTCGTACATGGGCTGCGAGGTGTCGGGCGTCACGGTGATCTGGTGGTTGGCGTCGACAACACCCATGTTGGAAATGACCGCCGTGCTGTGGCGCAGGTAATCACCGCCAGGATTGTGCAGCGCCGTGTATTCCACGGCATCGGAAATGGCTTGTTTTGCTGCGGTCCAGCCCAGGTACATGACGCCGGCAGGCGGCGTGGCATTCAGCCGAACGAACAGGGTATCGGTGCCAACCGGGTTCTTGAAGTTGCTCGTGGTGGCCGATTTCGCCCAGAGCAGGGTGGCGCCCCCGGGCGACGAAACAATGCCCGGGTTGGGGGTGGAGGCGTTACAGGCCGACGTGCGGGAGACCCATTTGGTGGTCAAGGTGCTGGCAACGGTCTGCGTGCTGAAGCAGTGGTGAGCCGACAGGAAGTAAGGCGTGCCGCTGTTGGCCTTGTCTGCGAGCAGGGAGCCGGTACAGACATAGCCTGATGCCCCCACGTTGAACTCCATGGCGCCCACGGCGTTGGCCGCCGGTGGCAGGGGGGTCGAACACATGGCGTCAGGGGTTGCGTCGGCGCAGGCGGTTTTTGCCAGGGTCTGGTTGATGGCCGCCTGTTCGGCCGACTCCACCATGTGCGTCAGCGAAGGCACAGACACCGCCACTGTTGAGGCAGGCATGCCAGCCGGGAGTTCGATGGCCAGTTCCGTGGAGCCGCCTTTGGTGGATGGCAACCAATAGGTGCGTGCGTCTGTTGAGTCACCGTCGGCAGACACGTTGGCGGCGATGGCCTGGTTGATGGCGGCGCCGGAAATTTCCAGTGCCTCGGTCTCATCGGTCGCGGAGATGCGGACCAAAGCCTCGTTGGGCAGGTTGCTCACCAGCAAGCCAAGACGGATGCCGACGGCGCCGCTGGAAACAAAACGCGCGCTGCCCATGGCATTGCCGTTGGAGCGGGTGGTCCAGGTCAAGGATTTTTCAAAGCCTTTGGCCGTGCTGGTCGCAGTGATGTCACGGCCAATACCGATCTGGTAAGCCTTGGCTGTGATGCCGCTGGCCGATGGCTTGTTGTTTTGGTCACGCTTGGCCAGATCGGTCGGGTCAACGGCGCCCAGGTCGATGATATAGGCGTCCGATTGGGCCGCCAGTTGTTGAGGGTCGAGACTCAGCGTCTTGACAATGACCGTCTGCGCTTCGCTCTTGGAGGACAGGGCCGAAGGAACATACGCGTCAGCGCTGTTGAAGCTGTCGGACGGGCTGGCAGCCAGCGCTTTGGCTTCAGCGGCTGTGGCTTTGGACGTGGTTTGTGACGAGGTCGAGGGAGAGCTGCCACCGCCGCAACCAGCCAAGGTCATAACCGCGATACAGATCAGATGGGTTTGCAGATTGAGTTTCATAGTTGCCTTCATGAGGGGTGCGCGCATTATGATTCTTTAGGTGTCTTTGAGACACAAAAAAACGGATTATTAGCGCTTTTGTAGTGCACTTGCGACCTTTTTGGGGTCTCCCGGGCCCGAGGGCCCATGGGCGCAGAGTCGCTTCAAGGGCGAGATCTGGTGTGGCTCGCCCAACCCCTGGGTGTTGGAGAGGCGCGCACCTTGTTCCATTGTGCGCGGTTATTCAGCCGGTTGCCTTGCGTTTTGGCAAACGCCGGGTGTGCGGAGCGTGACCTTCGGCGCGGGCCGTTGTTGCCGCCGTGTTCGCCAGGGGTTCGCAGGCCGCAGCGTTCAGAAGCTGGCTGCGGTTGCCCTCTTGATCGGGACCGCTCAGTTGGGCGCCCAGGCGTGGTAAGCCACGCCTTCGTAAGCGTAGGTAGCGGCCGCATTGTTGATGAGGTTGTCGCGTTCGGCAACGCTCACCGTGTAGACGTGAGTACCCAGGTTGAGCTTGTAGAAACGGTAGACGGGCACGGTACCCGTGGCGGCGTCGGCGCTTTGTCTCGCATACCAGGCAACGCCTTCAAACTGGAAGCTGGCGTTGGGCATGAGAGCGAGCCGCTCGTTTTCGTTGATGGTGTAGAAATGCACACCCGTGTTGCGGTTGTAGAAGCGGTAAACCGGGCTCAGGCCTGCTTTGGAGGCGGGTGCGACCGAAAACACCGGTCCTTCGTGCAGCAACGATGGAATGGTGCTGCGCACTTGGTCTCGCTCGGCGACGTTGGCGCTGAAGAAATGGGAACCGTTGTTGGTGTTGTAGAAGCGGAAGACCATCTTGTAGCCCGGATTCAGCCAATCGATGAGGCCGTCCTGATAGGCGAGGTCGAAACGACCATAGAAGTCAGGCAGGTTGGGTGCTGTGCACGAGGCGTATCCGCCCCACAGTTGCCCCACGAGCTGGGGGTTGGAGGTCGTGCCATTCAGGAACAGGCCGGACCCACTGCTGCCGCCTTCCGTGAGTCCGGCGCTCCAGGAGACCTGGTACATGGGTTGTGTGGTGTCTCCGGTGGAGATGAGGTTGCCGCTCGATGTAAAAACGCCCATGTTGGAGATGGTGCCCGTGCTTTGACGGAGCAGGTATCCACCGGGGTGGTGCAGGCCTGTCAGGTTGACCGAGGGCGAGATCGCTTGCCGCGTGTTGGTCCAGCCGGCATACATGACGCCCGCGGGTGGCGCCACGTTGAGTTTCATGAAGCTGGTGTCGGTACCGACCGGGTTTTTCGTGTTGCTGGTGCTGTCTGAACGTGTCCAGAGCAAGGTTGCGCCGCCAGTGGTGTAGGTCCAATTGGGATTGGCCGTTGTGCTGTTGCAGGCCGACGCGCGCCAGAACCAGTAGCTGTACATGGAGCTCGCCACCGTTTGGTTGCCGATACAGTGGTTGGCTGTGAGGAAATAGGGTTGACCGGATGCCGGTTTGTCGGCCAGCAGCGTCCCGGTGCAAACATACACGTTGCTGCCATCCACAAAGTCAATGGCCGCGACGGCATTGGCAGCAGGTGGCAGCGTCGCATTGCAGACAGGGTCTGGGGTCGAGTTGGGGCAGTCGGATTTGAGGGTGACCTCCTTGACTGCCGCTTGCGGAGTCGCTTCCAGCAAGTGGGCCAGCGAAGGCACCGAGACGGCGAGACTGTCTGAAGCAACACCAGCAGGCAGCTCAATCTCCAGTTCTGCGATGGAGCCCGTGGTCATGGGCAGCCAATAGGTGCGTGCGCTGGTGGAGTCACCGTCCGCGGCAATGTTGGCCGCAATGGTCTTGTTGATGGCCGAACCCGAGACCTCCAGAGCGGTGTCTGCGTCGGCGCTCGATACCCGCACCAGGGCGTTGTCGGGGAGGTCGGCGACCAGCATGCCCAGCCGGATGCCGTAAGCATTGGCGGACGAAAAGCGGGCCATGCCTGCCGTGTGTCCACTGGACAGCTCGCTCCAGGCAAGTGTTTGCTGGAAACCCTTGACCTGGCTGGTGGAAGTGATGGCACGGCCAATGCCGGTTTGGTAGGCCTTGGCCGTGGCCACGGCTGGGCTCTGTCTGTTGTTGGCCTCACGCTTGCCGAGATCGGCGGCAGGTACTGCGCCAAGTTCGACAGTTTTCAATGGCGCTGAACGGTTGCGCGACACCACCGGTACCGACTTCACGACGGGGTTCAAGTCGGCAGATGTCTTGCTGGCGTTCTCGATCACAGGCGTGAACGCGTCGCTGCTGTGCAACCGTGTCGTGGCCACAGAAAAGGATTCGGCGGTTGCTTCCGAACCCCTGGCATGGACATTCGTTGCAGGTGTGTGCGTGGCTTTGGCTGTGTCTGAATTGCCGCCGCCGCAACCCGCGAGGACGCCAGCGGCCGCGAGTAGCAGGCCGCTGGTGGTGATCGAGATATTCATGGTGCTCCCTGGTTTTTGAGTAGTTTTTTGCGGCTTTGCCGTTGCCCGGCGCTGCGTGCAGGCGAATTCTAGGGGGGAAATCACCGATTGGCGAGATGAACTCCCTGGCAGCTCGGCGACCGCTTCGCAACGAATGAGCAGCCGTCCGGGACGATGGCACGTCAGACGCTCTTTGTGTGCTCCAAGCCGTGGGTTGCAGGGTGTATGCCTCAGGGGCGCCGGGCCCATCCCACGGCATCGAAACCGACGGTTACCACCCCGTCGTCCCACTCAACCACCGGCCGTTTGATCACGCTGGCTTGCGCCAGCATCAGGGCCTTCGCACTGGCGGCGTCGCGCACGGCGGCGCGCTCGGTCTCTTCCAGCTTGCGCCAGGTCGTTCCTTTGCGGTTGACCAGCGATTCCCAGCCCACGGCTTTGAGCCACATGTCCAATTCTTTGCCGGGCACGCCCTGTTTCTTGAAATCATGGAAGTTGTATTCCACGCCATGCTCGGTCAGCCAGGCGCGGGCCTTCCTGACGGTGTCGCAGTTGGGGATGCCGTAAAGTGTGGTCATGGGCAGATTTTGGCATGTTGCCAGCCCTTCACCACGGATTCAGAACATGAGTTTGCGCGAGATGTATCCCCCGATTGAGCCTTTCAAGAGTGGTTTTCTCGACACGGGCGACGGTCATGAGGTGTATTGGGAGCTGAGCGGCAACCCCAAGGGCAAACCCGCTGTTTTTCTGCATGGAGGGCCTGGCTCGGGCTGTTCGGCGGATCATCGGCGCCTGTTCGATCCCGAGCGCTATTGTGTGCTGCTGTTTGATCAGCGGGGCTGTGGGCGTTCCCGGCCTGCAGCGTCCCTGGACAACAACACCACATGGCATCTGGTGGCCGATATCGAGCGTTTGCGGGTGATGCTGGGTGTGGAACAGTGGCTGGTGTTTGGCGGCTCCTGGGGCAGCACGCTGGCGCTTGCTTATGCACAAACCCACACCGAACGGGTGTCCGCGCTGATCGTGCGCGGCATCTTCACACTGCGTCGAGAAGAATTGCGCTGGTACTACCAGGAAGGCGCTTCCTGGCTGTTTCCCGATTTGTGGGAAGGCTTTGTGGCACCGATTCCCGAAGCAGAGCGGGGCGATCTGATCAAGGCTTACCGGAAACGCCTGGTGGGCGAGGATCCTGCTGCGCAACTGGCTTGCGCACGGGCCTGGAGCCTGTGGGAGGGGGAGACCATCCGGCTGTTGCCCGACGCCGCGAATTCGGCCAAACATGCGGATGACGCATTTTCCCTGGCGTTTGCCCGCATCGAAAACCACTATTTTGTGCACGAGGGCTGGATGGACGAAGGCCAGTTGCTGCGTGATGCCCACAAGCTGGCGGGCATTCCGGGCGTGATTGTCCAGGGCCGCTACGACGTCTGCACCCCCGCCAAAACCGCCTGGGCGCTGCACAAGGCCTGGCCGCAGGCCGCGTTTCACCTGGTGAGCGATGCGGGGCACGCCTTCAACGAGCCCGGGATCTTGTCAACCTTGCTCGACGCCACCGACCAGTTGGCGGGTTGAGCGGCAGCGGCGGCAGAGCCACGCTGCCTGCCCGGGTTGTCAGAAAAGCGGCGTGTCCAGTTTGAGGATGTACAGCGTGCCCCGGTCGACAAAACCGGCGCCGGGCAGTTTTTTCTGCACCACGGTGCCGCCGTCGGGAATGACCGCGAAATCGTCGTCGTTGATGACAGCGACCCGGTGGGCGTCCATGACCCAGAGGCCTTCCAGCTTGTCGTGGGGGTAGCGGTTGGGCAGCATGGCGACCACGTCTGCCACCCGTCGTTTGCGCACGGCTTTGATGCCTGCTTGCTCGATGGCGTCCCAGCTGGACGCTTCCAGTGTTTTCCCTTGAATCAGGAGGCCATCGGGAGAGGTGGTGTCGCCCGACACATCGGTGGCATCGCTGAGATCGATGGTGTACAACGACTTTTGCGCGGGCTCTTCGCCTGAAAAATGGCTGTCGCGCTCGACCATGAGAAACGTTGTGTTCGTCAGGGCAGCGATTTCAGAGTTGGCGTTCTTGGGTTTGTCTTGCCGGTAGAGGTACTGGTGTGTCGCACCGCTGGCCAGGTCAAAGGTCAGGATGCGGGTGAGCGTCAGGTTTTCGGCCTTTTTCTTGGTCGGGTTGTAGAGCGTGGACTGCATCACGCCCACCAGCGTTTGGCCGTCGGGGGTGACGGTGAGTCCTTCCATGCCCCGGTTGGCCCAGCGCCGGGCCAGCACGGCCGGCAGCTTTCGCCCGGCGGTCTGGATGCCCATCGGGCTCATGCGTTCCAGCTCCACGCCGTCGGACGTGTAGTGCGCAATATGGGGCCCGTATTCGTCGCTGACCCAGAAGCTGCCATCTTTCATGGCCGCCAAGCCTTCGCTGTCGAGCCCGTAGGGGTCGGTTTTCAGCACCTCGCCGTTGTTGCCGTAGGGAATTTCGCCCGTGGCGCCCAGGCCAGGTGGGTTTGGCAGGCCGGAAATGGGCCGACCGACCGGGTCTTTGAGGAGAATCGTCCGAACCAGCGTGATGCGCCCATCGGATTCGAGTCGGAACTCGGCGATGCGGGGGGTGTAGGCGGGGGCGGGGAATTTTTTGCCAGCGCCGGCATTGCCCTTGAAGTCGGCATTGGGGCCGCGGTCCGTCAATGCGTAGAAATGGTTGGCCTTTGACGGGTGGGCTGTGGCCGCTGAGCCAAAGCCACCGTTGCGCACCTCGGTACCGTTGTTCAGCGTGGTCAGCACGGTGTAGGGCAGCACGATGCCCTCTGCAGGCCCTGGGGATGTTGGCGAGGTGCTCGCGCAGGCGGCGAGCAGGGCGGGCAGGAGGCCTGCGATCAGGATCGAAGAGGTGTTCATGTGGCGGCTGTGGGGCAAAAAGTGCCCTCGGCCATGCTAGGGGCCCTCGATGACAGGGCGATGACCGGATCGGGATGTGAGCGGGCCATGGCAACAGGCCTGACAGGCGGCGGGGCATGGAAGCAGGCCCAGACGGCGGAAGGCCTGTCGGCGACAATCGGGTCGCTATGAATCCATCGACCCTCTCCGACTGGCTCGCCCATTGCGAGCGCCTGCATCCCGTCACCATCGACATGGGGCTCGACCGCGTTCAACGCGTGGCCCATCGCATGCGTTTGGCGATGAACTGCCCGGTGATCACGGTGGCCGGCACCAACGGCAAGGGCTCCACTTGCGCGATGCTGGAGGCGGTGTATGGCGAGGCGGGTTTCCGCACGGGGGTTTACACCTCGCCGCACCTGGTCCATTTTGAAGAACGCTGCCGTGTGGCGGGCGAAATGGTGGCAGCCGATGACTTGTTGCCGGCTTTTGCCGAGGTGGAGGCTGCGCGACTGGGGCAAGGCGCGCCAGGCAGCGGTGATGGTGGCGAGATCAGCCTTTCGTACTTTGAATTCACGACGCTGGTCATCTTGCGGTTGTTGTCTCAAAGCCGTCTCGATGTGGCGATCCTGGAGGTGGGGCTGGGTGGGCGGCTGGATGCGGTGAACATCATCGATCCCGATTGCGCGGTGATCACCAGTGTCGCGCTGGATCACACCGCGTTGCTGGGCCCGGACCGGGAATCCATCGGCTATGAAAAGGCCGGGATCATGCGCACAGGGCGTCCGGTGATCGTGAGCGATCCGGTGCCACCTCAAAGTGTGCTGGACCGGGCGCTGGAGGTTGGTGCGGATCTGTGGCGCCTGGGCAAAGACTTTCATTTCGCGGGCGACCAGCAGCAATGGGGCTGGGCCATGCACCCGTCGCATGGCGGACGCCGTTATGCGGGGTTGGCCTATCCGGCCCTTCGAGGAGCGAACCAACTGGTGAATGCTTCAGGGGCGCTTGCGGCGCTGGAAGCCCTCCGTCCGCGCTTGCCGGTGACCGCGCAAGCGGTGCGCAATGGCCTGGCCATGGTGGCTTTGCCGGGGCGCTTCCAGATGGTGCCCGGAGAGCCCTCGCTGGTGCTGGATGTTGCGCACAACCCCCACTCGGTGGCGGCATTGACGGAAAATCTCGATGCCATGGGTTTTTTTCCGACCACCCACGCCGTGTTCGGGGCCATGGCGGACAAAGACCTGCCGTCCATGCTGGAGCGGATCGCGCCGCTGATTGACCGTTGGTACGTGACCGACTTGCCGCTGGAGCGGGCCAGCTCCGCCGATGCGCTGGCGGCCCAGCTGGACGCCCACGCCGGCACGGCTCCCAAGGGCGTGTCGCGGGTTGCCGGGCGCTATGCGTCACCCATGGAGGCCTTGACGGCGGCGGTGGCTGCTGCCGACCCCACTGATAGAATCGTGGTCTTTGGCTCGTTCCATACCGTGGGTGGGGTTTTGCAGGATGGTGTGCCCCGTCTGTCCGCGAAACACGTCTCTGTTTGACGATCCGGCCCGCGCCCGTTCACAAGGTGTGTCCTGCCCATTCGCCGGCCTTGTAGGCGACCAGATTCAAGCTCGCATGATCACATCCCGTTCAGGCTCCTCCGCACCGCCTGCGCCGCAAACCATTGAAGTGGTTCGGCGTCGCGCCCGACACCGCCTGATCGG
>JBFHEQ010000039.1:0-13042 GCA_041584075.1 Hydrogenophaga sp. | reverse complement strand
GCTGGTGCGCTCCAGCGTGTCGTCATGGAGCAGAAAGGTCACCCCGTCGGCGCTGAGCTTGGCATCACATTCGAACATGCGGTAGCCGTGCGAAGCACCCAGGCGGAACGCAGCCAAGGTGTTTTCGGGCGCCAGTTTGCCGGCACCGCGGTGCGCGATCCAGAGCGGATAAGGCCAGTCGCTCATAGGGGAAGCCAGGTGGGTGGCGGTCATTGACGTTGTCCGGTGGCGGCGTCAAACCAGTGCAGGCGGTCTCCTCGGGGTTGGGCCCGGATGGTGCTGCCCACGGCGGGAGCGCCCTGGTCTTCGTGGGTGCGGATGATCAGCATCTCGCTGCCGAGGCGTGCGTGGACCAGGCGCTCGGCCCCCAGCAGCTCCACGGTTTCTACGCGGAGCTCCCAGCCGGCGTCGCCGATGTCCAGGTGTTCCGGGCGAATGCCCAGAGTGGCACCCGGCTTGCCGCCTGGAGCGTCTTTCAGCAGATTCATGGGTGGTGATCCCATGAAGCTGGCGACAAACGTGGTCGCAGGACGGGAGTAGACCTCTTCGGGTGTGCCGAACTGTTCCATCTTGCCGCCGTTCATGACGATCATGCGCTGCGCCAGGGTCATGGCCTCGACCTGGTCGTGGGTCACGAAAAGCGAGGTGATGCCGAGTTCGCGGTGCAGTTTCTGGATCTCGAGCCGGGTCTGGGCGCGCAGCTTGGCGTCGAGGTTGGACAGCGGCTCGTCAAACAAGAACACCTGGGGCTGGCGCACGATGGCCCGTCCCATGGCCACGCGCTGGCGCTGGCCGCCAGACAGTTCGCGCGGCTTGCGTTGCAGCAAATGGCCCAGCTCCAGAATGGCGGCGGCTTTGTCGACCCGTTGCTGAATTTCTGCGGCAGGCATTTTCTTGATCTTCAGACCGTAGGCCATGTTCTCGAACACGCTCATGTGCGGATACAGCGCGTAGTTCTGGAACACCATGGCGATGTCGCGATCGGCGGGTTCCAGCGTGTTGACCACGCGCTCCCCAATGGCGATCTCACCGTCGCTGATCTCTTCCAGACCGGCGACCATGCGCAACAGCGTGGATTTGCCGCAGCCCGACGGGCCGACGATGACGATGAATTCGCCCTGCTGGATTTCGGCGTTGACGCCGTGGATGACTTGCAGCTCGGTCTTGCCGGTGCGGTAACGCTTGATGACGTTGCGAAGGGAAATGGATGACATGGGTTTCTATTTCTGAATGGGATGCAAGGGAGACGCGGGTGGGCCTATTTTTCGGTGTCCACCAGGCCCTTGACGAACCAGCGCTGCATCAACATGACGACCACCGCCGGCGGCAGCATGGCGAGAATGGCGGTGGCCATGACCACGTTCCATTCCGTGTGGGATTCGCCTGAAATCAGGCGCTTGATGCCCATGACGACGGGGTACATGGACTCGTCGGTGGTGACCAGCAGCGGCCAGAGGTACTGGTTCCAGCCGTAAATGAACTGGATCACGAACAAGGCCGCGATCGAGGTGCTGGACAGGGGCAGCAGGATGTCCTTGAAGAACCGCATGGGCCCCGCGCCGTCGATGCGCGCAGCTTCCACCAACTCATCCGGCACGGTCAGGAAGAATTGCCTGAAGAGA
Source organism: Hydrogenophaga sp. (assembly GCA_041584075.1). GTDB lineage: Bacteria > Pseudomonadota > Gammaproteobacteria > Burkholderiales > Burkholderiaceae_C > Hydrogenophaga. The sequence continues at coordinate 11,420 of JBFHEQ010000039.1, read as the reverse complement.
AAGGTGGCTGTGGCCGAGGCGATCAAGGGCACGGTGAGGCCTGCGTAGGTGTTCAACATACCGAGGTTGGCGACCACTTCGTAGGTAGGGCCAATGCGCACTTCCACCGGCAGCATCAATGTCACAAAAATCATCCAGAAGACGAGTCCTCGCATCGGGAAGCGGAAGTACACGATGGCAAAGGCCGACAGCAGGGAAATCGCTATCTTGCCGATGGTGATGATCAAGGCGCTCATCAGGCTGACCCACATCATGGGCGCGGCTGCGGGAATCTGGCTGCCCTGGCTCGTCATGCCGCCAAACAAGGCGGTTTTGTAGGTATCGATCGCATGTCCGCCAGGCAGCAAAGACATGGGGAACGACTGCGCGATCTGCTCTGGCGACTGGGTGGAGCCGATCAGTGTGATGTAGAGCGGGAAACCGACGATGAACACACCGAGCAACAGAATGACATGGGAAAGGGTTGTGAGGCCCGGGCGTTTTTCAATCATGGGAAGAGGCGCATGGCAAGGATTTTTCAAGAACGCCGTCGATCCGGCTTTGTCGGTCGACCGCCGTTGCCCCCTGGGGCGTGGCGACGAAGTCTGTGCGGGCGGGCATCTAGTAGTTCACTTTCTTTTCCACAAAGCGGAACTGGATCACCGTGAGCGTGATGACCACCACCATCAAAACGACAGACTGCGCGGCAGAGCCGCCCATGTCGAGGGCCTTGAAGCCGTCGTAATACACCTTGTAAACCAGGATGGCAGTGTCTTTGCCAGGACCACCTTGTGTGGTGGCATCCACGATGCCGAAGGTGTCAAAAAAGGCGTAGACGATGTTGATGACCAGCAGGAAAAACGTGGTGGGCGACAGGAGCGGGAACACGATGGTCCAGAAGCGGTGCCAGGGGCTGGCGCCATCGATGGCGGCCGCTTCGATCAGCGATTTGGGGATGGACTGCAACCCTGCCAGGAAAAACAGGAAGTTGTAGGAAATCTGCTTCCACACTGCCGCTGCCACGATCAGGCCCATGGCGTGGTTGGAGTTCAGCAAATGGTTCCATTCAATGCCCATGGCCTGGAAGTAATAGGCGGCGACGCCCATGGGGGAGGCGAACATGAACAGCCACAAGACGCCAGCCACCACGGGGGCCACCGCATAAGGCCAGATCAGCAGGGTCTTGTAGACCGATGCGCCTTTGAGCACGCGGTTCGCCATCACCGCCAGCAGCAAGGCGATGGCCAGCCCGATGGTGGCGACCAGGACGGAGAACACCGCGGTGGTCTTGAACGAATCGAGGTAGCTTGCGTCGTTCCACAAGCGCTCAAAGTTTTCCAGCCCGACGAACTGGGTCGAGAGGCCAAACGGATCTTGCGTGAGCAAGCTTTGGTAAACCGCCTGACCCGCAGGCCAGAAAAAAAACACCAGCACGATGGTCATCTGTGGTGCGATCAGCAGCCAGGGCAACCATGCCGATTTGAAACGGACGCGTTTTTCCATGAGGAATGGGGGGTCTGAAAGCGGAGAAGGTCAAAAACGCAAAACGCCCTGGGCGCAAATGGCGCCAGGGCGGGTGTGTTTCAAAGGGTGGCGAGTTTACTGCTTGTTGGCTTTTTCGAAGCGCTCGAGCTGCTCGTTGCCGCGTTTGATGGCGGCATTCAAGGCGTCTTTGGGCGCCGTTTTGCCCGACCACACGCCTTCCAGCTCTTCGTCAATGATGGTGCGGATCTGCACAAAATTGCCCAGGCGGATGCCGCGCGACTTGTCGGTGGTCTTGCGGATCATCTGGTTCACGGCCACGTCGGTGCCCGGGTTTTGCTTGTAATAGCCGCTGTCGTCGGTCAACTTGAACGAGGCCAGTGTCACAGGCAGGTAACCCGTGCGCTGGTGGCTCGCGGCCGCGACTTCCGCTTTGCCGATGTAGTTGAAGAACTTGGCCACGCCTTTGTATTCATTGGCCTTTTTGCCCGACATCACCCACAGGCTGGCGCCACCGATCACGGTGTTTTGTGGTGCGCCGGGGGCGTCAGGATAATAGGGCAAGGTGCTGGTGCCGCCGGCAAATTTGGCATTGCGCTTGACGCTGCCGTACAGACCGGAGGAGCCGGTGATCATGGCGCACTCGCCGGAAACAAAGGTGGCATCCGCCGCATTGCCGCGACCTTTGTAGGCAAACAGACCGGTTTTCGCCATGTTGGCCAGGTTTTCGATGTGGCGCACGTGCAGCGGCGTGTTGAACGACAGGCGGGCGTCCATGCCCCGCATGCCGTTTCCCTTGGTTGCAAACTCGGTGTTGTGCCAGGCGGAGAAGCTCTCGAGCTGTGTCCAGCTGATCCAGCTGGTGGTGAATGGGCACTTGTGGCCTGCGGCCTTGAGTTTGCCTGCAGCCAGGGCCACCTCGGGCCAGGTGGTTGGTGGCTTCTCGGGATCCATGCCAGCGGCCTTGAAGGCGTCTTTGTTGTAATGGAACACGGGCGTGGAACTGTTGAACGGCATGCTCAGCATCTGGCCATTGGGCGCGGTGTAATAACCGGCCACGGCAGGCACATAGGCTTTCGCGTCGAACTTCTCGCCCGCATCGGCCATGACCTTGCCCACGGGCACGATGGCACCCTTGCTGGCCATCATGGTGGCCGTGCCCACTTCAAACACCTGCAGGATGTGAGGGGCATTGCCCGAGCGGAAAGCGGCAATGGCGGCCGTCATCGACTCGTCGTAGCTGCCTTTGAAGGTCGGCACAATCTTGTATTCGGTCTGGCTGGCGTTGAAATCCTTGGCCAGGTCGTTGACCCATTCGCCCAAGGCACCGCCCATGGAGTGCCACCATTGCACTTCGGTGGCGGCGTGAGCGGGTGCGCTGGTCAGCGCTGCAAGCGCCAGGGCGCCGGACAGCGCAGAGATTTTCATTGTGTTTTTCATGGGGTCTCCATCGGATCAAACGGTTGAACTTGCGGGGCGAAGGTTAGGTCAGTTGCGTGAAACTTCCATTGCACCTTTGCGACAGAAATGTGACAACAGGGGTTTCCATAAGGGTGGTGAGTGTATGTTGCGCTGCGGTACCATCGACCCTCAGCGTTTTTTGCTGACAGTGAACTCCGACAATGAACGCTCCGATCCCCCACACGTTCCTCGAAAAGCCTGCCGCAGACGAGGCGCCGCGCCTGCGCGAGATCCCTTACAACTACACGTCGTTCTCAGATCGTGAAATTGTTTTGCGCTTGTTGGGGGCGCGTTCCTGGGCGGTTTTAGAAGAATTGCGTGGTGAGCGGCGCACCGGGCGGTCCGCCCGCATGTTGTATGAAGTGTTGGGCGACATCTGGGTGGTTCAGCGCAACCCCTACCTGCAGGACGACCTGCTGGACAACCCCAAACGGCGCCAACAGCTGGTCGAGGCCTTGCAGCACCGGCTGGGCGAAGTCCAGAAACGCCGCACACCCGAAGACGATGCCGCACGCGATGCCCTGGTCGACGAACTTCTGAAGGCCGCTCGCGGGTCTGTGGCCACCTTTGCCCAGTCTTTTGAGGACATGGCCCGCCTGCGGCAGCGATCCACCAAGGTGCTGCGCAAGCTCACCGCCAAAGACAACATCAAGTTTGATGGCCTCTCGCGCGTTTCCCATGTGACCGATGCCACCGACTGGCGCGTGGAATACCCCTTTGTGGTGCTCACGCCCGACACCGAAACCGAAATGGCCTTGCTGGTCAAAGGCTGTTTCGAGCTGGGGCTGACCATCATTCCGCGTGGGGGTGGCACGGGCTACACCGGCGGCGCCATTCCCCTGACCTGGAAGAGTGCGGTGATCAACACCGAAAAGCTCGAAGCCATGACCGAGGTGGAATGGGTGCAGGTGCCTGGCCATGACAAGCCCTTGCCCACGGTTTGGACGGAAGCCGGCGTGGTCACGCAGCGCGTGGCCGATGCGGCCGAGCGTGCCGGTCACGTGTTTGCGGTGGATCCGACCAGCGCCGAAGCTTCCTGCGTCGGCGGCAACATCGCCATGAACGCAGGCGGGAAAAAGGCCGTTTTGTGGGGCACGGCGCTCGACAACCTGGTTTCCTGGCGCATGGTGACGCCGCAGGCGCAGTGGCTGGAAGTCACCCGGCTGGATCACAACCTCGGCAAGATCCACGACGCCGAAGTTGCCACCTTTGAGCTGAAAACCTTCGAGGCAGACGGCAAAACGGCGGTGCAGACCGAGCAACTGGCGATCCCTGGCAAGTCCTTCCGCAAGGAGGGCCTGGGCAAGGACGTGACCGACAAATTTCTCAGCGGCCTGCCGGGCATCCAGAAAGAAGGCTGCGACGGCCTGATCACCAGTGCACGCTGGGTGGTGCACCGCATGCCCGAGCACGTGCGCACCGTTTGCCTGGAGTTCTTCGGCAACCCGAAAGACGGCGTACCCAGCATCGTCGACATCAAGGACTTCATGTTCGCCGAGCAAAAGCGCTCGGGCACGCTTCTGGCCGGGCTGGAACACCTGGACGACCGCTATCTGAAAGCGGTGGGTTACGCCACCAAGAGCAAGCGCAACGCGGGCGGCAACGGCCTGCCCAAAATGGTGTTGATTGGCGACATCGTGGGCGATGACGCCGACGCCGTGGCCCGAGCCACCAGTGAAGTGGTTCGCATGGCCAACACGCGCAGCGGCGAGGGCTTTGTGGCCATCAGCCCGGAGGCGCGCAAGAAATTCTGGCTAGACCGCAAGCGCACCGCCGCGATCAGCAAGCACACCAACGCTTTCAAGATCAACGAAGACGTGGTGATCCCCTTGCCGCGCATGGGTGAGTACACCCTGGGCATTGAGCGCATCAACATCGAGCTTTCGCTTCGCAACAAGCTCAAGCTGTGCAGCGAGCTGGAAGCTTTCTTCGCCAGGGGCAACCTGCCGCTGGGCAATGCCGACGGCGCCGGAGACCTGCCCAACTCCGAATGGCTGGAAGACCGGGTGCAGCAGGCCCTGACCCTGGTGCGCGAGGTCAAGGCGCTGTGGGGTGGCTGGCTTCAGGACGTGGAAACCCTGTTTCCGCAATTGCAGGACCACAGCCTGCGCGCCAGCTGGAAAGCCCAGTTGCGTACACCATTGCAAGGCATCTTCACGGGCGCTGCCTTTGCGCCCATCCTGACCGAATGCACGGCCATCCACCAGCGCGTGCTCAAAGGCCGCGTGTGGGTGGCGTTGCACATGCACGCCGGCGACGGCAACGTGCACACCAACATCCCGGTCAACAGCGACGACTACGAGATGCTGCAAAGTGCCCATGAAGCGGTCGCCCGCATCATGGTGCTCGCCCGCAGCCTGGACGGCGTGATTTCTGGCGAACACGGCATCGGCATCACCAAGCTGGAGTTCCTGACGGACGACGAGTTGCGCCCGTTTGCCGAATACAAAGCCAAGGTGGACCCCGAAGGCCGCTTCAACAAGGGCAAGTTGCTGCGCAACTTCCCTGGCGCCCCCGAGCCGGTGTTTGATGCCGCGCTGCGCAGCTCTGACTTGGTGGGCGCTTACACGCCAAGTTTTGGCCTCATGGGCCATGAGTCGCTCATCATGCAGCAGAGCGACATCGGCGCCATCGCCGACTCGGTCAAGGATTGCCTGCGCTGTGGCAAGTGCAAACCCGTGTGCGCCACCCACGTGCCGCGCGCCAACCTGCTCTATTCGCCGCGCAACAAGATCCTGGCGACTTCGCTGCTCGTGGAGGCCTTCCTCTACGAAGAGCAGACCCGCCGCGGCATCAGCATCAAACACTGGGAAGAGTTTGAAGATGTGGCCGACCATTGCACGGTCTGCCACAAATGCCTCTCGCCCTGCCCGGTGAACATCGACTTTGGTGATGTCACGATGAACATGCGCAACCTGTTGCGCAAGATGGGCCAGAAGAGCTTCCGCCCGGGCAATGCGGCGGCCATGTTCTTCCTGAACGCCACCAATCCTGAGACCATCAAGGTGATGCGCACGGCGATGGTGGGCGTGGGCTTCAAAGCCCAGCGCATGGTCAACAATGTCATGAAGCTGGCCGCACGCAAGCAGACCAGCGCGCCTCCGGCCACGCTGGGCCCTGCGCCGATCAAAGAGCAGGTGATCCACTTCATCAACAAAAAAATGCCCGGGGGGTTGCCCAAAAAGACCGCGCGCGCCCTGCTGGACATTGAAGACAAGGACTACGTCCCGATCATCCGCAACCCCAAGGCCACCACGGCCGATACCGAGGCGGTGTTTTACTTCCCGGGCTGTGGATCGGAGCGCCTGTTCAGCCAGGTGGGCCTGGCCACACAGGCGATGCTGTGGCACGCCGGGGTGCAAACCGTCTTGCCGCCTGGTTATCTGTGTTGTGGTTACCCCCAGCGGGGATCGGGGCAGTTCGACAAGGCGGAAAAGATGATCACGGACAACCGTGTCCTGTTCCACCGCGTGGCGAACACGCTGAACTACCTCGACATCAAGACGGTGGTGGTCAGCTGCGGTACTTGCTACGACCAATTGCAAGGCTACGAGTTTGACAAGATCTTCCCCGGTTGCCGAATCATCGACATCCACGAGTACTTGCTGGAGAAGAGCATCACCTTGCCCGCCGGGCAGGGCGGCTTCCTGTACCACGAGCCTTGCCACAACCCCATGAAACTGGGTGATCCCATGAAGACCGTCAAGGCACTGGTGGGCGATCAGGTGCTGAAATCAGAGCGCTGCTGTGGGGAAAGCGGCACGCTGGGCGTGACCCGTCCCGATATCTCGACCCAGGTGCGTTTTCGCAAGGAAGAAGAGATCCGCAAAGGCGAAAAGGCGCTGCGCGCTGCCGGCTCGGTGGGCGAAAAGGACAACGTCAAGATCCTCACCTCTTGCCCGAGCTGCCTGCAAGGCCTGACCCGCTATGGCGACGATTTGCAGAATGGCTTGCTGGAGGCCGACTACATCGTTGTGGAAATGGCTCGGCAGATTCTGGGCGAGGACTGGTTGCCGGATTACGTGGCCAAAGCCAATGAGGGCGGTATCGAGCGGGTGTTGGTATGAACCATCCCCGTTCGACCGTGGGTGTCACCCCCTTGAGGGTGCGCGCCGGTCGTCCGGCATGGCCGGCCCGGCGGTGTCCTCGACGGACGCCGCTTCGAATGGATAACCTGGGATTGCTCCAATGGCTGGACTGAAGAAAGACGCCCCGACACCGGTCGACATCACGGTGCACAGCCAGTCGCGTGTGCTGGAGGTCTTGTTTTCGGACGGGCAGCGTTTTCGCATCCCCTTTGAGTTGATGCGCGTCTATTCGCCATCGGCAGAAGTCCAGGGCCACGGTCCGGGTCAGGAAACCTTGCAGACAGGCAAACGCGGCGTGACCATTGATGCGTTGGCGGCGGTAGGGAACTACGCCGTTCAGCCGACCTTCTCCGACGGCCACGACAGCGGGCTCTTTTCCTGGGACTACCTGTATTACCTGGGCTCGCAAGAGGACAAGCTGTGGGCTGACTACAACGTTCGGCTGCAATCGGCCGGCTTGGACCGCGATCAAACCATGATTGCACCTTCTGGCGCGGCCTGTAAGGGCCGCTGAGACTTAGGATCCATAGATGGCTTCCACACACTTTGGTTTCGAGACGGTCGACGAGCAGGAAAAAGCACGGCATGTGCGCGGTGTTTTTGACTCTGTTGCGCCCAAGTATGACGTGATGAACGACCTCATGTCGGCAGGCCTCCACCGTGTCTGGAAGAAGTACACGATCACAGTGGCCAATCCTCAACCTGGCGATCAGATCCTGGACATTGCTGGCGGCACGGGCGATCTGTCGCTCGCTTTTGCCGGCAAAGTCGGCCCTGCAGGTCGAGTGGTGCACACCGATATCAACGAGGCAATGCTGCGCGAAGGGCGCAACCGCCTGCTCGACAAGGGCGTGGTCCTGCCCACCATGGTTTGTGATGCCGAAAAACTGCCTTTTGCCAGCGAGTCGTTCAACATCGTGACCGTGGCATTTGGTCTGCGCAACATGACGCACAAGGATCAAGCGCTGGCCGAGATGCTTCGTGTGCTGAAACCAGGCGGAAAATTGCTGGTGCTGGAGTTCTCCAAGGTCGCCAAGCCTCTGGAAAAGGCCTACGACTGGTACTCGTTCAATGTCTTGCCCAGGCTGGGTCAACTCGTTGCAGGTGATGCCCACAGCTACCGGTACCTGGCCGAATCCATTCGCATGCACCCGGGTCAGGAGGAGCTGCGGCAACTCATGAAGTCGGTGGGTTTTGGGCACGTGGATGTGCACAACCTCAGTGCGGGGTTGGTGGCGTTGCACTTGGGCATCAAGTGCTGAAGTGCTGATGAATTGCATCGAATAACACAGAGGAGCAGTGGATGAGCGGGTTGTGGGCAGGGTTGTTGACAGGGGTCCGAGGCGCCATGCGCTCTCGATCGGCTGACGCCACTGGGCATCTGTTGACTGCTCATGGAGATGCTGGTGGTGCACCAGAAGCTGGCGTCATCGCTCCGCGAGGATACAGTCCCAAAAATGTGGGCAACGATGCGTCTGCAAGGCCTTGGGAGTCCGTTTCGATTTCACCGCAACCTGACGCGGCTCAGGCGCTGGAGGTGCCTGCCGGTTTTGATGTTGAAGGATTCTTGTCGACTTCCAAGGCCCATTTTGTCCGCCTCCAGGCGGCCTGGAATCGGGCTGATGTGGACAGCTTGCGCGCCGTGATGACTGAAGAGATGCTGGGTCAGATTCAGGGTCAACTGGTCGAGCGGGAGCAAGCGGGTGCCAGCATGGCCGGCGCCACAGAGGTGGTCATGCTGGATGCCCACTTGTTGAGCGTGGAAGAGCAGGGCGACGCCTATCTGGCCAGTGTCGAGTTTTCCGGCATGTTGCGTGAAGAATCGTCTGCCGGACCGAACCCTTTTCGGGAAATATGGACGATCACGCGGCCCAAGGTGGGTGCTGGTGACTGGCTCGTCGCTGGCGTTCAGGCTTTGCAATAAAGAAGTCCGGCTCCGGTAGCGTCCACTTTATCCGTCAAAATCGGGGGATGACCGAATCATCCTCCGATGCCGACAACACGGCTGGCGCCGGCAAGCCCCGCATTCCCAGCTTTCTCCAGTCCATGCTTGATCGTATTCGCCCGCCCGACTGGGTCGTGGACGAAGTGCAGAACCGGCTCGTGCTGCTGCTCAATCATGTGTTGATGCAAGAGCCCGTGGCCCAGGAACGGTTGAAGCGGCAAAAGCACAAACCCGTGCGTGTGCAATGGGGCGACTTCCACCTCACCTTGGCTGCCACGCCGGCAGGGCTTCTCGAACGCCCGTCGGGGGCTGCCAAGCCTGAACTGTCTGTCACACTGACGCAGGCATCCCCCCTGGATCTCGCACAGTCACTCTTGCTGGGCGATAAGCCGGCGGTTGACATTCAGGGCGATGTGCAACTGGCGGCCGACGTGGCCTGGCTGGTGGACAACGTCCGCTGGGATGTGGAAGAAGACCTCTCGCGGGTGGTGGGCGATGCCACCGCACACACCCTTGCCCGTATGGCGCGAACCGCGGCCACTTCGATCAAGGGCTTTGCGGCGAGCCGGAAGCCCGGTGCCAGCAGTTCCACCAAAGCTTCATCCGATTCAGCTGGACCCAACGCATGAGCCGCTTGTTCCGGGGAGTGTTCATCGTCTGGGTGGTGTTGCGGCATGGCTTGGACGAGATGGTGCTGTCCGGGTTTGACAGCCCTTGGATCAAGGCCTTGAGGCGCATGGTGTCGTTGGGGCGCAGTTTGGACGCCCCACGGGGGCACCGGCTGCGTGAGGCGCTGGAGCAGCTGGGGCCGATTTTTGTGAAGTTTGGTCAGGTGCTCTCGACCAGGCGGGATTTGCTCCCGCCCGACATTGCCGACGAGTTGGCCCACCTGCAAGACCGGGTTCCGCCTTTTTCGAGCGAGGTGGCTGTAGCGACCATCGAACGAGCCTTTGGCAAGCCCCTGGACGCCGTGTTCGCCGCGTTTGAACATGTGCCGGTTGCGAGTGCCTCGATCGCCCAGGTCCATTTTGCGGTTCTGAGGCATGGGAGGCATGCTGGCCGTGAAGTGGCGGTCAAGGTGCTCAGACCCAACATGTTGCGGGTGATCGAAAAAGACCTGAGCCTGATGCGCATGATGGCCGGCTGGGTCGAAAAACTGTCCACTGATGGCAAACGGCTCAAACCGCGTGAGGTGGTGGCAGAATTTGACAAATACCTTCACGACGAGCTGGACTTGGTGCGTGAAGCGTCCAACGCAGCCCAGCTTCGCCGCAACATGCAGGGGCTGGATCTGGTCTTGATTCCCGAAATGTTCTGGGACTATTGCCACACCGAGGTGATGGTGATGGAGCGCATGCATGGCGTTCAGATCAACAAGGTGGATGAACTGCGGCGTCTGGGGGTCGATATTCCCAAGCTGGCCCGGGACGGTGTCACGATTTTCTTCACCCAGGTGTTTCGAGATGGCTTCTTCCACGCCGACATGCACCCGGGTAATATCCGGGTGAGCGTGGATCCTGCGACGTTTGGGCGGTACATTTCGCTCGATTTCGGTATTGTGGGAACGCTCACCGAGTTTGATAAAGAGTACCTGGCCCAGAATTTCACCGCTTTCTTTCGCCGCGACTACAAGCGCGTGGCAGAGCTTCACATTGAAAGTGGTTGGGTGCCGGCCACGACGCGCGTTGACGAGCTGGAGTCGGCCATTCGCGCCGTTTGTGAGCCCTACTTCGATCGCCCGTTGAAGGAGATTTCGCTGGGCATGGTGCTCATGCGGCTGTTTCAGACGTCGCGCCGCTTCCATGTGGAAATCCAGCCGCAACTGGTGTTGCTGCAAAAAACGTTGCTCAACATCGAGGGCCTGGGCCGTGATCTGGACCCCGAACTCGACCTCTGGAACACGGCCAAGCCGTTTCTCGAGAAGTGGATGATGGAGCAGGTCGGCCCTCAGAAGCTGTTGCAGCAACTGAAAGCAGAAGCGCCGCAGTACGCCAAGCTGTTGCCTGCACTTCCGCGTTTGTTGCAAGACTATCTCCAGCACAAACCCCACGACATGCGCCGGGAGCTCGATGCCTTGCTGGTGGAGCAGCGCCGAACCAACAAACTCTTGCAAGGCATTGTCTGGGGTGGGGTTGGGTTCGTGCTGGGGCTGATCCTCATGCAGGTGCTGACCCGTATCCGCTTGTGGTGACGGGCGATCTCCGGAAAACTGCCGGCGGGTGAAGGGTGGCAGCGCGCCGGATGGTCGCGGTCCAATTTATAATCGTGGGTTTTGTTGCCACGCATTGGCGCGGGCGCTGTTCAGCGACGCTCCAGTGGGCGCTCGCCGCCTTTTCCTTCTCGGATCTACCATGCCCATTTATGCCTACAAGTGTGCGTCCTGCGGCCATGCCAAGGACGTGTTGCAGCGGATGTCAGACAACCCGCTGACGGTTTGCCCCGCTTGCGGGCAGGCCTCCTTCCAG
>JBFHEQ010000038.1:0-13053 GCA_041584075.1 Hydrogenophaga sp. | reverse complement strand
GAAGCCGGTTCCGCGGCGTTCTGGCTGGGCTTCCCTTCGTTGGTCCAAACCATCTCTCTTCTCATCTATCTGTATCCACCTGCACGGCCCTTGCCGGAGCGCGTGCATTGTTCAGGGTGCCGTGGAACCGGCTTTGCCGGGCCGCCAGCACCGCCCCCTTGAGGGGGTGACGCGCCTCTGGCGCGGCGCGGGGGTGGGGGCTGAACTTCAATGAACACTCGCGTTGCGGTCCATCATCAAGGCGAGGTCGGCGAGCCAGGGTTCGGCCAGGTTGCGGATCTCGGCGTCGGTGCGCAGGATGCGCTGCATGATGCGCGTCTTCTCTTTGCGCTCTTCCGGGTCCAGTGTCTTGCTTTTGGCCTTGCTGCGCAGCTGGGCGATCAGCAAGGTGCAGGTTCCTTCCATGTGCACCACCTGATCCCAGTTTTCGGTGCGCGCCGCGTCCAGCATCTTCTGGCTCGCGGTTTCAATGGCTTTGTAGTAGTCCAACAGTGTGTGCTCCATGATCAGGCTCCAGGGCCCGTGGCGGGCAGCAATGGGGTAGATGCGGTCCCCTTGATCTGTTTCCAGGCATCGGCCAGCGGCTCGATCAGCAGGGTCACCTCTTCCAGGGCGGCTGCGTCATTGCGCAGGTTGGCGTGGGTCAAGCGCTGCACACTGTAGGCGTACAGGGCCTGGAGGTTGGCGGCAATCTCACCACCTTGTTCGAGGTTGAGACCGGCCTTCAGGCCTTCTTCAAGGATGCGAACGGCCTTGCAGAGGGCAACGCCTTTGGCATCGATCTCACCGCGAGCCAGGGCACCCCGCGCTGCAGCAATGGACTGCAGCAACGCTTCGTACAGGAGCCCCACCAAGTGGTGAGGGCTGGCGCCCTGAACGCTGGTTTCGGCTGCGATGCGGCGGTAGGCGTTGGCTCGGGACTGTACAGAGGTAAACATGGTGTCGCTTCCTTGTGGCTGATACCTTTTTGTATCGGCATCAAAGGCGGGGACTGTAGGCATAGGAGCAAGGATTTGAGTGTTCGTGACCATGGTTTACAGGGGCACAGTGGCCCACGCTGGACACGCAAAAGCACGGACTTCCGTCCAGCTGCAGGGGCGCGTCATTGCATCAATCATGTTGCTCGCAACAAGTTTGGGGTCAGAGGTTCCAGGGCCTCGTCAAGCGCTGTTCCACAAGGCGATCTGCTGGGTGACGAAGCTGTTGAGCGCACTCAGTTTTGCGACATTGGCGTCCATGGCGTTGTATTGCGCCAGGTAGCGCGCTTCGGCGCGGGTGGCCCGGTCGGTCACCCGCTCCTGGTCTTCGGTGTTGCGGTCGATCGCACTTTGCAAGGCATCGGTGCGGTTGGTCAACCGGCCACCGGTGTCGATGAGGGCCGAAGCGAATGCTTCGATCTTCAAGCCAAAGCCCTGTGTGGTCGCTCCGCCGGTGTCGATGGTGAAGAGCTCCTTGAGTGCATCCAGATTGCCCAGTGCGCTCGTCATCTTGGTGGCGTCGGTTGCCAGGCTGCCATCGGACTGCAGTTCGATACCCACATCGGAGAGCCGGGAGTAGGTGGAGCTGCCAGTGACCGATCGCATCATGGATCGCAATGCATTTTGAAGCCCTGTGGCCGTGGAGTCACCTTGCAAGGTGCCCGCCGTTTGCGTCGCAGAGTCGTATTTGGTCGCACTGGAGAGTGTGGCGTTGAGCGTGTTGTAGGCGTCGATAAACGTCTGCAGGTTGGCGCTCACGGTTTCGGTGTCCCGGGTCACCGCGATTTCAACGGGGGACGTGGTGACCTGTGAGAGCTGGATGCTCATACCGGGCAAAGTGTCACTCAGCAAGTTGCTGGCAGAGGAGATGGACACGTTGTTGATGGTCGCCAAAGCATTTTGGCCAGACTGGGTCTGAGCCATCCCGGCGCCGCTGGCAAGGTCAAATCCCAGCCGTGACAAGCCACTGTTGTCGCCGTGGTTGCCGTCGTCGTCGGCCACCGTGATCCTGAACCCGTTTTCTTCACCGGTGTCTTTCGAACGCAGCAACAGCCGTTCACCCGAAGCGTCTTTGAGTACGGTCGCCGAGACTCCGGCGCCAGCATCATTGATTTTGGCGGCGATCTGGGTGAGGCTGTCTTCTCCCGCGTTGATGCTGATGCTCACAGGCGAGGCTGAGCCCGCCGTGAAGCTGCTGCCGCTCCAGGCGCCCAGTTCAATGGTCATGCTGCCTGAGCCCATCGCGGAGCCGGTGGGCACGGCGCTGGATGCTGCAGATTGAGCCTTGGCCAGCTGGGAAACCTCCATGGTCAAGGAGGTGGCTGCGGTGCCGGCCGATGCTGTGACCCCAATGGCCGAAGTGTTGGATGAACTGGCGCTGACGGCGTTCCAACCTGAGCTGGAACCCAGCTTGGCCGCGGCATCGCTGAGGGCGGACACTTGAGATGCGATCGTGCCGTAGGTGGAGAGTTTGGTCTGGGTGGTGCGAGCGGTGGCCTGGAGTTGTGTGAGGGGCGCCTTGTCAAGAGCGACCAACTGGCTCACGATGGACGAGACATCGATGCCGCTACCGATGCCTGGGGACGAGATGGTGGCCATGGGTACTCCTGGTCAATTGCTTCGCCATTTCTCGGTCAACTGCAAGGTTGCCCTCGACGAGCTGGTGTGTTCTTCCCGGGTCCGGCGGTGGACGCAGGTTGAGAGAGGTAGCGGAATCGAAGCGTGAAAGTGGATGCACGGACCACACGCGAAAGCATGTGGTCTGTGCATCCCCCGTGAGGGAGATGTGACGCAGCAGGTGAAGTCGGCCAGCGCCTTCGTTTGCAGCGAAGCCGGCCCGTTTTTCCGGGGCCGGCTTCGCATACCGGGGATCAGCGCAGCAGCGACAGCACGCCTTGTGGCAGCTGGTTCGCTTGCGCGATCATCGCCGTACCCGCCTGCTGCAAGATCTGTCCGCGTGACAGGTTGGAGGTCTCCGTGGCGAAGTCGGCATCCATGATGCGGCCCCGTGACGCTGCCTGGTTCTCGGAGGCCACTTGCAGGTTGGCAATCACCGAGTCAAAACGGTTCTGAACGGCACCGAAGGTGGCGCGAGCCGTGGTGATCTCGTTGATGGCGGTGTCAAGGCTGTCCATCTGTGTCAAGGCCGTAGCGGCGTCGGAGATGTTGCCGGCCGTGACTGCTGCCACGCCTGTGCCGGTGTTCAGCGCGGTCGTGTTGATGGTGATCTTGTCCGTTGCCACGTTGTTGGCGCCCACCTGGAAGGTCTGGGAGGCCGCGGTGGACAGCAGGTCGGTGCCGTTGAACTTGGTACCGGTGAGCACACGCGTCACTTCTGCTGCCAACTGGGTGTATTCGGCGTTGAGGTTGGTGCGGTCCGACGTGGAGTTGGTCGCGTTGGCGGACTGCACAGCCAGTTCACGCATGCGCTGCAGCGAGTCGCCGACCTTGCCCAGTGCGCCTTCAGCGGTCTGCGCCAGGGAAATGCCGTCGTTGGCGTTGCGAATGGCAACGTTCATGCCCTTGACCTGGGCGTTCATGCGCTCCGCAATGGCCAGGCCAGCGGAATCGTCCTTGGCGCTGTTGACGCGCAAGCCGGAAGACAGACGCTGCATGGAGGTGGCCAGCGCGCCGGACGAGGCCGACAGGTTGCGCTGGGCATTCAGGGACATCACGTTGGTGTTGATCGAGCTCATAACTAACTCCTAAAAGATGAAACAAAGGTAATCCGGCATCACTGCCAATCTCAACGCCAGCATCGCTGCTGGCCGCCATGACCGGTTGCTGGAGGCGAGCCGGCTTGACCTTGGGGCCACTGATGCCATCTCGCCGCTTCGCTTGCCGGACGACGAACCCTTTTTAGAAGTCCGTTGATTTCAATTTCGGTGGTCCCGGCCTATTCTTTAGCGTTGACTTGTATCTGTTTGCTCAAATAAGCAGGCGATGTGTGTCCCAGTTCTCATCTTTGTGCCGGCGACCCCCTGGTCGCTTTGCAGTCAGGGTGCGGGCCGCAGGCCGGAGCAGGTCCGGGCTTCGATGCGGTACTGCGGCGGTTTATCGAGGCCTCGGGACCGGTTTGCGCGGCCCGTGTTGCCGGCGGCTGCTGGGTGTGTATCGGCGCCTGCCGGCCGTTGTGAAGAGGCGATGGGCTTGACGGGGTTGTGGGTCGGGCCTGGCAGCATGGCGCGGCGACAGAGGTGAAGAATGCGTGTGGTGAAAGGACGAAAGTAGAGACGTGAGCGGTGTGAACGGTGAAGGGATCGGGTCAGGCGGGAAAGAGGGAGTGCTTTGGTTGTAGGAAAAAACCTGACAAGCACGGCTGTGACCCCTGACACGTCAAACAGCCATTCGCCGATTCAAGTATTTTTTACGCTCGACACAATTACATACATCAGGTCAGCAGATGTAAGCAGTCCGCCAACATCGAAGGCCTGGGTCAATCACCTGAAGGAGAACACCATGGACAGCGAACAACTCTTGGCCGAAATCCGCGAAGCCAACCTGACGTACCTGATGCTGGCGCAAAACCTGATCCGCAAGGACCGCGCTGAAGCCCTGTTCCGCCTGGGTCTGACCGAAGAGGCCGCTGACCTGCTGGGCATGTTGTCCACCGCCCAGCTGCTCAAGATCGCTTCGAGCAACATGTTGCTGTGCCGCTTCCGCGTGGACGACGACCTGGTCTGGAGTCTGCTGACCAACCACAACGTCAAGAAGGTCGACAACACGACCACCACGCAGCTGCACGCCAGCATCCTGATGGCCGGCCGCTTTGCCGAGTCCATGGCCACGCACTGATTTCCATCGCGGCACCATTTTTCGACGCACACCGGAGACAGACACCATGGCCACCAAAAGCATTCTCAACGAATCGCGCGACATCGAGCGCGCCATCTCCCTGATCAAGCTGGGTGCCCGCTTGCAGGTGCTGGAGTATGAGACGAGCCTGTCCTACGAGCGCTTGCTGCGCCTGTACAAAGAGGTGGCGGGCAAGTCGCCTTCCAAGGGGCAGTTGCCTTTTTCCACGGACTGGTTTCTGACCTGGCAGCCGAACATCCATGCCTCGTTGTTTCTGAACATCCACGAGTACCTGTCCAAGACCAGCGAACTCGAAGAGATCGATACGGTGATCAAGGCCTTCCGCCTGTACGCCGACCAGATGACAGCCAGCCAGATCGAGCCCCTCCTCTCGGTCACGCGGGCTTGGCGGCTGGTGAAGTTTGTCGACAACGGCATGCTGACGCTGACCAAATGCTCTTGCTGCGGCGGAAACTTTGTGACCGAGCCCTATGAGAACTCGCGCAACTTCACCTGCGGGCTGTGCGCGCCACCGGCCCGTGCGGGCAAAGGCAGTGGATCGGGTTTGCGCCTGCATTGACCGCAGGTATTGATCCGGTTCCAGACCGACAAAGCGAAAAAAGGGCCCTCTACAGGGCCCTTTTTGCTTGCATGCCCTGTGGCATTCACTCCTAAAGTTGACTGCTAGAAAAAGCACTTGCCCGTTCGCGCCACTGGTGACGGAATCGCTTCAGTTTTCGAGGTCAACAACATGTTTCTCATCGTCGGATTTTTGTTTTCGATGGCGTGCATCTTCGGGGTGTACATCTTTCACGGCGGCAACATCGACGTGATTCTGAAGGCTTTGCCGTTTGAGACCATCACCATTCTGGGGGCAGCCATGGGCGCCTTCATGATGAACAACCAGATGAAGGTGGTGAAGTCCACGCTGGCCGGGGTGGGAGCAGCGTTCAAGGGCTCCAAGTACACCAAGGCCCGGTACATGGAGTTGCTGGCCTTGCAGTTCGACATCCTGCAAAAGGCGCGCAAGGAAGGTCTGATGGCCATCGAGCAGGACGTGGAGAACCCGGACCAGTCGCCTGTTTTCAAAAAGTACCCGACCATTGCCGCAGACCACCATGTGGTCGAATTCATCACCGACTACCTGCGCATGATGGTCTCGGGCAACCTCAACGCCCACGAAATCGAGTCGCTGATGGACGCCGAGATCGATACCCACCACCAGGAAGCCCACGCACCGGTCGCGGCCGTGGCGCGTCTGGCGGGTGGCCTGCCGGCCTTCGGGATCATTGCCGCTGTGCTGGGCGTGGTCAACACCATGGGTTCGGTGGGACAACCACCCGCGATTCTGGGCGGCATGATCGGTTCCGCCCTGGTGGGTACGTTTCTCGGCATTCTGCTGGCCTACGGTGTGGTCGAACCCTTGGGGGGGTTGATGGAGCAGAAGATGGAGGAGGGCAGCAAGGAATTCCAGTGCGTCAAGACCACACTGCTGGCCAGCATGCAGGGCTACGCGCCGTCCACCGCCATCGAATTTGGCCGCAAGGTTTTGTACTCCACCGAGCGCCCGACGTTCTCCGAGCTGGAGACGCACGTCAAAGGGCAAAAGTGATGAGACGCTCCCCTGCGCCGCTTCGCGTCACCCCCCCTCTGCTTCGCGTGGGGGAGCGCACCCAGTGGCCCGGCAAAGCCGGTTCCACGGGGGGTAGAGAACACCCCCCCGCGCCGCTTCGCGTCACCCCCCCTCTGCCCCGCGAGGGGGAGCGCACCCAGTGGCCCGGCAAAGCCGGTTCCACGGGTGCCCTGGTTCACGCCCTTTCGCGCGACCGAGTGGGTTGTATTCCCAAAGTGAGAGCAATCAAACACGGTGGCTCAAACAGCGATGCCCGGTGCACGAAGGCATTCAAACCCAGAACGCCGTCGATCCGGCTTTGCCGGTCGGCCAGCGTTGCCCCCCTCGGGGGGGTGACGCCGCAGGCGGCGCAGGGGGGAGCACATTGTGGCCGATAAGAAGTTACAGCCCATCATCGTCAAGCGCGTCAAGAAGGGCGGGCATGCGGCGCATGGTGGTGCATGGAAGATCGCCTACGCCGACTTCGTGACGGCCATGATGGCCTTCTTTTTGTTGATGTGGTTGCTGGGCTCCACCTCCAAGGGCGACCTCAACGGCATCGCCAGCTATTTCACGGCACCGGTCAAGGTCTCGTTGATGGGCGGTGACGGCACCGGCAACAGCGAGAGCATCTTGCCCGGTGGTGGCCGCGACCTGAGCAGATCGGCAGGGCAGGTCGATGGCGGTGATGCCGAACGCGCCGCCAAGCTCATCGGTGCACAAATGGCGCGTGCCGAACTGGCGCGCCAGGATGCCGCACGCATCGGCGCGCTGGAGAAGAAAATCTCAGAGCTGGTGGCCAGTACCCCGGCGCTGGCCGAGTTCGGCGAACAGATCAAGATGGAGCAGACGCCTGAGGGGCTGCAGATTCAGCTGGTGGATGCCCAGAACCGACCCATGTTTGACACGGGCAGTGCCATCGTCAAGACGTACATGCGCGATATTCTGCGGGAGATCGGCGGGGCGCTGATGGATGTGGAAAACCGCATTTCGCTCGCCGGACATACCGATGCCATCCCCTACGGCAGTGGTGACCGCGGGTACAGCAACTGGGAGCTGTCAGCCGACCGGGCCAATGCTTCCAGGCGCGAGCTGGTGGTGGGTGGCCTGCCCGACAGCAAGATGCTGCGGGTGGAGGGCCTGGCGTCCAGCCGGCCCATGACACCCGACGACCCTGGCGCACCCACCAACCGCCGCATCAGCATCCTGATCCTGACCAAAGAAGCCGAGCGCAGGGTGTTGTCGGGCGGGGCCCCCGATCCGGCGCTGGACGGTGCCGAAATGCCTGCTGGCGAGGATGCATCAGGGCGCGGCGACAGCGCCGAGCCTGTGGACACGGCACCGGTCGAGGGAAAGATCACGCTTCCCAGGCTACAGATTGCGCCACAAGTGACGAAACAGTAGGCATGGCCGATGGTTTGTGCCGCCGGTCTGATTCTTTTCTCTTCTTTCGTGGAGCCCTCCATGAGCCAACCGATGAAATTCCTGATCGTTGACGACTTTTCCACCATGCGGCGCATCGTCCGCAACCTGCTCAAGGAGATAGGGCACGCCGACGCCGATGAAGCCGAGGACGGTGCGATTGCGCTCAGCAAACTGCGCAACGGCAACTTCAACTTCGTTGTCTCGGACATCAACATGCCCAACATGAACGGCTTCGAGTTGCTGGCCGAGATCAAAAAAGACGAAAAACTGAAACACCTGCCGGTGTTGATGGTGACAGCCGAGGCGCGCAAGGAAGACATTGTGCTGGCGGCACAAAGCGGCGCAGCAGGCTATATCGTCAAGCCTTTCACGAAGGCCACCTTGGAAGACAAGATGGCCAACATTTTCAAGAAACTGGGTCTCTGACTCTTTGAAAGCGTTCACCGTGGATACACAAACCGACAACCGATCCGGCAACCCGGAGCTGTACCAGCGCCTGGGGGGCATCACGCGGCAACTGCACGATGCCTTGCAGGAGCTGGGACACGCAGACAGGCTGCAAGGCACGATGGGGCAGTTGCCAGATGCCAAAAGCCGCCTGAACTACATTGCGCGCCTGACCGGCGAAGCGGCTGAAAAGGTGCTGAACCATGTGGACGCGGCCAAGGCCGAACAAGCGCTGGTGGCGGATCGAGCGGGTTTGCTGAACCAGACGATCAAAGGTGTGCCGGGTCTGGCTGCGGCCATGCCCGAACTCTGCGAGTGGTCACAGGAAGTGATCGACAACAGCCGCAAATCGGACGAGCGCCTGACCGAAATCATGATGGCGCAGGATTTTCATGACCTCACCGGCCAGGTGATTGCCCGAGTCGTTCAACTGGCGGCCACCATCGAAGAGCAACTGATGGAGCTTCTGCTCCAGTCGGCACCCAGTGTGCAGAGCGTGCCCGACCTGGCACCGGGCCTGCAGGGGCCTGTGGTCGAGAGCGAAGGCCGCACCGACGTGGTGAACGACCAGGCCGGGGTGGACGATTTGTTGGCCAGCCTGGGCTTTTAGCGGTGCCACCACCACCCACCGATGGCGCTGATGCCCACGGCGCTCAGACGCCGTTGGTGTCGCTGGCATTGGTGGTGATCGCCAGAAACGAGTCGCGCTGCATCGAGCGCTGTCTCAACAGTGCCGCTCCCTACGTCGACCGCATGCTGGTGCTCGACACAGGCTCCGAGGACGACACGGTGTCTCTTGCGCAAGCATGCGGCGCCCAGGTGCATCACATGGTCTGGCCTGGTAGTTTTTCGACCGCTCGCAACAGGGCACTCGAACTGGCCCATGCAAGCTGGCATCTGGTCCTGGACGCAGACGAGTGGATCGTTCAGGGAGGTGAGGCTTTGCGAGAGGCGATCGCCGGGGGGCCGCAGCTGGGCACCGTTTGCGTCCAGAGCACCTATGGTGCGGGGAATGGCTCAGGGGTTGCGGTGGACTGGCTGACCCGGGTGTTGCCGCGGGGCGTGAGTTATGTCGGCGCGGTTCACGAGCAGCCGGTGTCCGAGCTGCCCCGGCGCAGGTTGTCACTGGTGGTGGGTCATGATGGCTACGAGCCGGCGCCCATGGCGTCCAAGCTCGGACGCAATCGGGCCCTTTTGCTGGCCATGCTGGAGCAGGCGGGCAAGGACGATGCTTATCTGTTGTTCCAGCTTGGCAAAGACCATGAAGCCTATGGCGAACTGGCCCTTGCAGCGGACTTTTATCAACGCTGCTTGGTTGCGGCCTCGTCGACGGAGGTCGGGCGCCCGGCTCTGGTGGTTCGTCTGCTGCACTGTCTGGGAAAATCCGGAGGCCTGAAGGAAGCCTTGGCGTTGTGCGGGGATTTCCTGGATGAGCTTGCCGGCTCTCCCGACTACTTTTTCACGGTCGGCGATCTCTGCCTGGACGCTGCCGTTGCCTACCCGCAGGATGCGGTGGCCGAATGGCTGCCCATGGCCCAGTCTGCCTGGGAGCGATGCCTTGCCATTGGCGAGCAACCGGAGCAGGACGGCAGCGTTGCCGGGCGCGGGAGCTATCTGGCGGCCTACAACCTCTCGGTTTTGCATGAAGGGCTGGGTGATGCGGATGCGGCGAAGCAATACAGCCGCCTGAGTCAACAAATGCAGCACAGTCCAGCCGTCGCGCCCTGCTCCTGAACAGCATGTGTCAATGAAAAGCGGGGTCGCACCGCGGCTTATTCCCCTTTAGTTTTCTGACCCGAATTCCACAATCTGTTTCATCTACCCGATGAGCCAGAGCCATGGATTCCTCCAGTCAGGACAAAAATTTACCCGCGACCGCGCAACGCCTCAAGAAGGCCCGCGAAGACGGGAATATTCCGCGCTCCAAAGACTTGTCCAACCTGGCGGTGCTGGGAGGCGGAGCCGGTCTTCTGGTGGGGCTGATGCCCATGGGTTTTGAAGCCTTGCGCTCGGCCCTGGAACACCAGTTGAAGTTTGACCATCAGCAGCTGGAGCACCCGACCCAGGTGGTCGAAGTGCTGGTCGGTGCCTTTGGCGGAGGCTTGATGGTTTACCTCCCGCTGGGCTTGCTGATGCTGCTGGTGGCGGTGGGCACCTCTTTCGTCGCAGGCAGCTGGGCCTTGAGCACCAAGCCCATCACGCCAGACCTCTCCCACCTCAGCCCGCTCAAAGGCATTGGGCGCCTGTTTTCCAAACAGCAACTGTTCGAAACGGGAAAACTGTCGGTGTTGACCGCCATTGTCGGCGTGGTGGGCTGGCACTTTTTGTCAACTCACGTCGAACTGTTTGCCACCCTGTTGATGCAGCCGCTCGAGGGTGCCCTGGGTCAGCTGGGGCAGTGGCTGATGTTCGGCGTCGCCGCCTTGCTGTCTGTGGTGGTGGTGGTGGCCATGGTGGATTTCCCGATGCAGAAGTTCCTGTATGGCGAGCGCATGAAGATGTCGATGCAGGAAGTGAAGCAGGAACACAAGCAGAGCGAAGGTGACCCCCAGATGAAGGGCAAGCGCCGCCAGCGCCAGCGTGAGCTGGCCCAGCGCAACAGCATCTCTGCCGTGCCGCGTGCCGACCTGATCGTGATGAACCCGACCCACTATGCGGTGGCGCTGCAGTACGACGACGCCACCATGAACGCGCCCCGTGTGATCGCCAAGGGCGCCGACCTGATCGCCATGAAGATCCGCGATGTGGCCAAGGACCACAAGATTCCGGTGCTGCAGGCGCCCATGCTGGCGCGCGCGCTGTTCGCCCATGCCGAAATCGACGGCGAGATTCCTTCGGCCCTGTACACCGCCGTGGCCCAGGTGCTGGCCTACGTGTACCAGCTCAAGGCCGCGATGAACGGCAAGGGCGCCATGCCGGGCGCCGCACCCACGCCCGATGTGCCGAAAGAACTGGATCCCCACTGGAAGAACCCTGCCGCTGAGGCCACCGCATGAACGCCCAACTGAAACAGATCCAGCAATGGTTTGACAACAACGCGGGCTGGGCGCAGGGCCTGGCGGCGCCGCTGCTGGTGATCACCGTCTTGTCCATGATGGTGTTGCCGCTGCCGGCGTGGCTGCTCGACACCTTTTTCTCGCTCAACATCGCGCTCGCGCTGATGGTGATGATGGTCTCGGCCTACATGCGCCGGCCGCTGGACTTCTCGGTGTTTCCCACGGTGCTGCTGCTCACCACCTTGTTGCGCCTGTCGCTCAACGTGGCGTCGACGCGGGTGGTGCTGATGGAAGGCCACACCGGCCCCGGCGCGGCGGGCGCGGTGATCGAGGCCTTTGGCCACTTTCTGATCGGCGGCAACTTCGCCGTGGGTTTCATCGTGTTTGCGATTCTGGTGGTGATCAACTTTGTGGTGATCACCAAGGGTTCGGAGCGCATCGCCGAGGTGTCGGCACGCTTCACACTGGACGCGATGCCGGGCAAGCAGATGGCGATCGACGCCGATCTGGGCGCCGGTCTCATCGATGAAAAAGAAGCCAAGCGCCGCCGCTCGGAAGTGGGCGAAGAGGCCGAGTTTTTCGGCTCCATGGACGGTGCGTCGAAGTTTGTTCGCGGCGACGCCATTGCCGGCATCATCATTCTGTTCATCAACATCATCGGTGGCCTGATCATCGGCGTGGCGCAACACGGTTTGAGCGCCGGCGAGGCGGCCGACAGCTACATTTTGCTGGCCGTGGGTGATGCGCTGGTGGCGCAGATTCCTTCCCTGCTGATCTCGGTGGCGGCGGCCATGGTGGTCTCGCGGGTGGGCAAAGACGCCGACCTGGGTGGTCAGGTGGTCACCCAGATGTTTTCTTCGCCGAAGGTCTTGGGCATCACGGCCACGGTGCTGTTCATGCTGGGCGTGGTGCCGGGCATGCCCCATGTGGTGTTCCTCAGCTTTGCCTCGATTTTTGGTGGCCTGGCCTGGTGGCGCCTGCAGGAATCGCGTCGCCCCGTGCCGGCGGAGGCTCCGGCACCCGTCAAGGCCGATGGCGAAGCCACCTGGGACGATCTGCAGCCGGTGGACTTGCTGGGTCTGGAGCTCGGTTACCGCCTGATCGCGATGGTGGACAAGGACCGCCAGGGCGATCTGCTGACGCGGATCAAGGGTGTTCGCAAGAAGTTTGCACAGGAGGTGGGTTTCCTTCCGCCCGCCGTGCACGTGCGCGACAACCTGGAACTCAAACCCAGTGGCTACCGCATCACCCTGCGGGGTGTGGTGGTCGGCGAGGGCGAGGTGTTCCCGGGCATGTTCCTGGCCATCGATCCGGGCGGCGTGAACATGCCCCTGATCGGCACCCCCACCACCGACCCGGCTTTTGGCCTGCCCGCCCACTGGATCGAAGAGAAACAAAGAGAGAACGCGCAAATGGCGGGTTTTACGGTGGTTGATTCCGAGACTGTGCTGGCGACCCATCTTTCACACTTGATGCAAGTCCAGGCGGCCAAGTTGCTGAGCCGGACCGAGACCCAGGAACTGGTCGAACACGTGACCCGCCTGGCCCCCAAACTGATTGAAGAAGTCGTGCCCAAGATGATTTCCGTCGCCGTTTTCCAGAAAGTGCTGCAGCTGCTGCTGGAAGAGTCGGTGCATGTGCGCGATATCCGCACCATCATCGAAGCCATCGCCGAACACGCCGCCACCACCACCGATCCGGTGGAGCTGGCCCGCCGCGTGCGCATGGCGCTGGCGCCGGCCATCGTGCAGCAGATTTATGGCCCGGTCAAAGAGCTGGAAGTCATCGCCATCGAGCCCGG
>JBFHEQ010000037.1:0-13055 GCA_041584075.1 Hydrogenophaga sp. | reverse complement strand
GCGAGCCCAGGGCGTGGTCGGTCGCCTGAAGCGCCTGCTGATGGACAAGGTGGGCGGCGATTTCGAAGCCACCCAGCTCATGGAGCCGTCGCCGCAGTTGCAGCAGGCCATTCAACGCATGGGTCCTGTGGTGCGCAGAGATGCCGGCCTGGCCGACAGTGGCGGCGGACCCGCCGACGGACCCGGCGTCGTCGACGCCAGCCACGTCGAGCGCACGGCAACGGCACTGCGCCAGCGCACCGTGGAGCTCAAGCAGGCGGCCAGCACGACGTCGGAAAAAGCCACCATCGAAATCGTGGCCCTCATGTTTCAGAGCATCCTGGCCGAAGAGCGCATTCCGCCGAGTGTGCGGGTGTGGTTTGCGCGGCTGCAGATTCCGGTGCTGCGCGTGGCGCTCGCCGAGCCCGAGTTTTTCAGTGCCCTGCAACACCCGGCCCGCCGTCTGATCGACCGCATGGGCTCGTGCGTGATGGGCTTTGAGTCCAGCGTGGGGTCTCAGGCGCTGGAGGCGGAAATCAAGCGGGTGGTGCAGGTCATCGAGCAGTACCCGGAAACCGGCCGGCGTGTGTTTCAGCTGGTGTACGACGAGTTCCAGAAGTTCCTCTCCACCTACCTCAGCGGCCAGGGCAATGCCGGCCGTTTTGTGTCGGTTGCCCAGCAGGTCGAGCAGAAGGAAACGCTGTCGGTGCAGTACACGATCGAGCTGCGCAAGCTGCTCGACGATGTCCCGGTGCGCGACGAGGTGCGGGAGTTCCTGTTCAAGGTCTGGGTGGAGGTGCTGGCGGTGGCCAGCGTCAAGTACGGCCTGAAACACGAAGAGACGGCTTCCCTGAAAAAAGTGGCGTCAGAATTGCTGTGGGCCGCAAGCGCCAAGCCCCACCGCAACGACCGTGCGCGCGTGATCCAGCAACTGCCCAGCTTGCTGCAGCGCCTGCGCCAGGGGATGAGCCTGCTGGGTTACCCGCCGGGCCTGCAAGACCAGCACATCAAATCGGTGAGCGACACGCTGGCCGACGCCTTCATGTCGCGCACGGAAGCCATCTCCCAGGAAAGCCTCGACCAGCTGGCCAACCGCCTGGCCCATCTGGAGGAGTACATGCCCGAAGGCGGCGTGGGCGACCTGGATCTCGACAACGAGAGCATCGAGATGATCACGGGTGTGGACGCCAGCAACATCGAGGTGATCAAGCAGGGCGGCAGCCAGCCCAATGAAGCCATGCGGGCCTGGGCGGTGGAGTTGCAGGTGGGTTCCTGGTTTGGCCTGGACCACAACGGCAAGCTCAACAACGTTCAGCTGGCCTGGCGCAGCGACCGCGGCCAGCTGTACATGTTTGTGACCAACATAGGCCGCTGTTTCCTCATCCAGGCCACCCGTGTGGCGGCCTACTTGCAGGCCGGTTTGCTGGTTCCGACCGAAGAGGAGACGCTGACCGTGCGGGCCACGCGCGACGCGCTGGCCAAGCTTGAGGCGAATCCTGAGCGCTTGTTGACTTAAGCTCCCCCCCATCGCTGCTCACTGCGTGTGCAGCTCCGCCCCTCGAGGGGCAACGCTGGCCGACTGGCAAAGCCAGATCGGCGGCGTTCTGGGTTTGGGCACTTCTCTCCGGATGGGCTTGGGCTCCCCCCATCGTCGCTCACTGCGTTTGTGGCTCCGCCCCTTGAGGCGGCGATACCTGTGGATCGGCTGGGTCAGCCTTGGTGCAGGCGCTGGAACAGGCCGCCGGGCAGGCGGGCTATGTGGCCGTCGAGTTCGAGTTCGAGCAGCTGGGCCTGGAGGTCTGGGGTGGGGAGGCCGGTGCGGGCTTGCAGGGCGTCGAGGCTGACGGGATCGTGGCCCAGGGCGGTCAGCAGGCTGCTTTCTTCTTTGGCGGGCTCCACGGGCTCGTTGCTGTCTTCCGGGTGGCGGCGGGCGGGGCCGCTGTCCCATTGCAGGTCTTCGAGAATGTCTTGTGCCGATTCCACCAGCTTGGCGCCTTGCCGGATCAGGGCGTGAGAGCCTTTGGACTGAGGTGCGTGGATGGAGCCGGGGATGGCAAACACTTCGCGGCCCTGTTCGGCGGCCAGGCGGGCGGTGATCAGGGACCCCGATTGCACGGCGGCTTCCACGACCAGTGTGCCTTGCGCCAGGCCCGCGATGATGCGGTTGCGTTGCGGGAAGTGGGCGGGCAGGGGCGGTGTGCCCAGGGGGTATTCGCTGATGAGGGCACCGCCTTGCGCGGCGATGCGGTGGGCGAGATCCAGGTGGCGTTTGGGGTAGACACGGTCCAGGCCGGTGCCCACAACGGCGAGGGTTGGCGCACCAGCTTCCAGGGCGCCTTCGTGGGCAGCGCCATCGACGCCGAGCGCGAGGCCGGAGACGATGCACCAACCGGCTTCTCCCATGGCGGTGGCAAACTGCCGGGCGTTGGCCTGGCCCTGGGGCGTCGGGTTGCGGCTGCCCACCATCGCGAGCTTGTGCCGGTGGTTCAGCGCCGCCAGATCACCCAGCACATACAGCATGAGCGGGGGGTCTGCGATCTCCAGCAAGGCGGGGGGGAACGAGGCTTCACCCAGGACGACGACATGGTGATCGGGAGATGCCGCCAGCCAGGCGGCCAGTCGTTCCTGTGCCGCAGGCCATGTTTCCGGAACTTGTTGCAGCGCCCCGCACAGACGCTCGCCGACCACAGCCTGCAGGGCGGCCGCTGGTTGCTCAAAAATGGCTTCGGGTGACCCGAAAGCCGCCAGCAACCGCCGAGCTGTATCGTTGCCGACACCGCTTGTCAGGAGCAGGCGGAGCCAGGCACCCCGTTCGGGGCTGAGCATGGGATTCATGCGGCTGGGCATCCGGACGCCGCGTCAGGCGAAACGCGCAGGCGGCGAGGTGGCACCGACATGGCGGACCCGCGCAGGGTTGCGTGGGGTGTGAAGGACGCGGGGAACCGAACCGTATCAGGGGTTGATGATGCGATCGCCGACTTTGGCTCCATCGTTGATTTGCAGCACCAGCGCGTAGGAAACCTTGTCAAAGGTGCGAAACACCATCATCAGGCCGTTGCGCTCGCCCGGGAGGCGCACCCGTGGACGGCTTTCGTCGGTGCGGTCGGTGACGAGCTCGGTGTCGCGCAGCATCGCAAAGACGTTGCCGTTGGACACACCGTGCTCGAGCCCGCGGTTGATGGTGACCACCTGGTTTTGTGCGGCGTAGCGCACGGCGCTGCCGTACACCGAGACGATCTGGCCTTCGATGGGCAGAGCGGGGGCGCTGGGCACGTAGTTGCTGAATTCCCGTGGTGGCTCGGGCAACAGGCGGTCGCCGACCCGCATCTCTTCTTTGGCCCGCACGATGTCGATGGTGGCGGGCACGATCTCGGTCTCGGCCGCTTCGACTTTGCCTTTGGGGGCGGAGGCCATTTCGGTGCGGGTCACGTTGCTCGAGGTTTTTTCGAACTGTGGCTTGTACTCGTCTTTGGCGTCGGCCTTGGGTGCGGCCGCCACCTGCATGGGGGGCTTCGCAACGGCACGGCGGGTTTCGTCGCGCACGAGGTAGG
The DNA here is from genome assembly GCA_041584075.1 of Hydrogenophaga sp. Classification (GTDB taxonomy): domain Bacteria; phylum Pseudomonadota; class Gammaproteobacteria; order Burkholderiales; family Burkholderiaceae_C; genus Hydrogenophaga. The sequence continues at coordinate 9,525 of JBFHEQ010000037.1, read as the reverse complement.
CACCACCCACGTATTGGGCTTCATAGCCCAGCACTTCGCCCGTGCTCGGGTCTTTCAGGGGCACCGCATTGCGGAACACGCGGTACTGGCGCGGCTGGCCTTTGGCGGTGCTGAGTGGCTCACCTTCTGCATCGGTCTTCGAGCCGTAAAGGGAGCGGGCATAGGCCCGGTCGCCCACGCTGAGCAAGACCCTGTTTTCCGGTGCGGCCACGATGCGGGGGGCGCGGGAGAAGGTTTCTTCGTCCACGATCATGGGCTCGGCCAGGAAGGACTCGATGGCCTGCATGGAGATGGCGGGAATGGCCGAGTCGGACAGGCTTTCCGAGCGAACCCGCGGGGATACGCGGATTTCGGTGGGCGCACCGTCGGGGCGCCGGGTCGTCAGACGCGCACGGCCGTTGCTGGTGTCCAGAAACAGTTCCTGACCCGGGAAGATGAGGTGTGGGTTCTTGATGTCATCCAGGTTCATGCCCCAGAGATCGGGCCAGCGCCAGGGGCTCTTGAGGAAAACGCCGGAGATCGCCCAGAGGGTGTCGCCGCGCTTGACCTTGTAGCTCGATGGCGCATTGGGCGCCAGTTCGGACAGGGGCACGCCCGCTTCAGCCACTTGGGTGGCACGGCTGCGCTGGCCTTCGGTGATGGGGTATTTTTGGGCCCAGGCGCTGCCGCTGGCGAGGGCGCCCAGCACCAAAGCGGCTGCTGCGAGTGGTTGCAGACGGTACCGAGAAAGAGATGGATCAGTGCAGCTGGTATTCATTGGCATGTAGTGGCCCCCGGGCAAGCACCTGCTTCCAAGACCACGCTGAGCTGCGCAGTCCTGGCGTATGGGGTGCTTTTATCTTGACAATTCGCATTTGATTTTGCGCCCAAGCCCTTGATTAGGCAATGTTTATGGCATTTGGTGCGCACGCTCGGGGTCAAAAGTGGCGAAAATACCGACAAACCTGTGCGCTTGTCGCGCTCTGTCCTGTTTGCCGGGCAGATCTCCGCCAGGCGTGGCCCATTGATTTGCGGTCACTTTCTTCGATTTGCTGCTGTTGTTATTGTCATGACGTCTCCTGCCCCGCTGCCCATTCTGTGTTTCCCCGACCCGCGCCTGCACACGGTGGCCAAGCCTGTGGCGGCCGTGGACGCACGAATTCGCGAGTTGATCGAGCGCATGTTTGCGACCATGTACGAAGCCAATGGCATCGGGCTGGCGGCGACGCAGGTGGACGTGCACGAGCGCCTGGTGGTCATCGATGTGAGCGAAACGCGCGACCAGCGACTCGTGCTGATCAACCCCGAGATTGAATGGGCCAGTCCGGAAACCCGCAAGGGCGAAGAGGGCTGTCTGTCGGTGCCGGGCATTTACGACGGCGTGGAGCGCTCGGTGGCCGTGCGGGTGCGGGCGCAGGACGCCGACGGCAACCTGCGCACGATCGAGGCAGAAGACATGCTGGCGGTTTGCATACAGCACGAGATGGACCACCTGCTGGGCAAGGTTTTTGTGGAGTACCTGTCACCGCTCAAGCGCAACCGCATCAAGAGCAAGCTGCTGAAGGCGCAACGCGAAGCGGAGCGGGATTGATGCGCCTGTGGGTCCACCTCGTCATGGGTTGGGGCCTGGCCATGTTGCTGGCGGGCTGCTCCCTCATGCCCGAGCGCGTGCCGCTGGGCGCCACGCGGGCCGAGATCGTGAGCCGCCTGGGTTCGCCCACGGCGGTGCACGCGCTGGCTGACGGCACACGGTTGCAGTACTCGCGCCAGCCCGCAGGCCAGCAGGTCTACAACCTGGATCTCGATGGCAGCGGACACCTGCGCCAGACCGAGCAGGTGATGGACGCCGCCTGGTTGCAACGCATTGAAGTTGACAGCTGGACGCGTGAAACCGCCGAGCTGAATCTGGGGCGCCCGGCGCTCATCGAGCGTGTGGCGCGCTGGGACGGTGACATCTGGACCTATCGCTTCCAGGCGGTCACTGGTCCGCGCCAGGTGCACCTGCATCTGGACGCTGCGGGCGTGGTGCGGCGCGTGATGTTCACCGATGAGCCTTTGCCCGACGACGCGCTGGCGTTTGGGCGATGAGGCGTCCGATCTCACGCCCGCCCTCTCTCCCCCCACGCGTTTTCGCTCTGTTTTTGCCATGAGAATCATCTTCGCCGGTACGCCCGAATTCGCCCGTGTGGCCCTGGAGCGCCTGCACGGCGCGGGTTTTGACATCGTGCTGGTGTTGAGCCAGCCCGATCGCCCGGCCGGCCGGGGCATGAAGCTGCAGGCTTCGCCGGTCAAACAATATGCCGTGGCCCACGGCATGCCGGTGGCGCAGCCGCGCAGCCTGCGCCTGGACGGCAAGTACCCCGATGAAGCGGCGGCGGCCCAGGCCGCCATCCGTGAGGCGCGGGCCGATGCCATGGTGGTGGCTGCTTATGGGCTGATCCTGCCCCAGTGGGTGCTGGATGCACCGGCCAGAGGTTGTCTGAACATTCATGCCTCGCTGCTGCCGCGCTGGCGGGGTGCGGCGCCCATCCACCGGGCGATCGAGAGCGGGGATGCCGAGACGGGCGTGACCATCATGCAGATGGATGCCGGGCTGGACACGGGTGACATGCTGGTGCGCGAGCGCCTCGCCATCGCGCCCGAGGACACCACGGGGACGTTGCACGACAAGCTGGCGGTGCTGGGCGGCCGCCTGATCGTGGAGGCGCTGGAGATGGCGGCCTGCGGGGGGTTGACGGCCGAGCCGCAGCCCGAAGCGGGTGTGACCTACGCGCACAAGATCGACAAGGCGGAGGCCGCGATCGACTGGAGCGCATCGGCCGAAGTCGTCGCCCGGCGTGTGCGGGCGTTCAACCCGGCGCCTGGCGCCACGGGGGTGCTGGGCGGCGAAGCGGTCAAGGTGTGGGCGGCGCAAGCGGGTGCGGCGTTGAACGGGCGCACCGGCGCGGTCGGCGAGGTGCTGGCGGTTGGCGGCGATGGCATCCACGTACAAACCGGCGCGGGTGTGGTGTGCCTCACCGAGTTGCAGCGGGCGGGGGGCAAGCGATTGCCCGTGGCCGATTTTCTGCGGGGTTTTGCGGTCGAGCCGGGTCGGTGTTTTGAGCTGGCCTCGCCGCAGAAGGCCGGGGGCTGAGCGTGTTTTACCAGCGTGTGCACCGCAGCTTTCCGGAGTTCTGGGAAGGCATCAACGATCAGACGTCCGTGGCGCTGGGCATCAGTGCCTGGGGATTGATGACCGGGGTGGCCATGGTGAAGTCGGGCCTGTCCACCCTGGAGGCCCTGCTGATGACGGTGATCGTTTACGCGGGCAGTGCCCAGCTGGCGGCGGTGCCCATGATCACGGCGGGGGCGCCCATGTGGGTGATTCTGGCGGCGTCTTTTTGTGTGAACCTGCGTTTTGTGGTGTTTTCTGCCCATTTAAGACCCTATTTGATGCATCTGCCGCGCTGGCAGCGTGTGGCGTCGGGTTACGTGACGGGTGATCTGAGTTATGTGTTCTTTGCCAAGCGCTACCCCGCGCCAGCGGACACGCCCGAAGGGCTGGCCCGTCAGCAGTCTTACCTGATGGGCAATTGCGCGGTGAACTACGTGGCCTGGATGGGCACCAGCATCATCGGCATCTTGCTGGCCAACGCCGTTCCCACCCATTGGGGTCTGGGTTTTGCGGGCATCCTGGCCTTGCTGGGGGTGTTGAGTTCGCTGGCGAGTTCGCCTTTGCGCATCGTGTCGGCCGGGGTGGCGGGCGCGGCCGCGGTGGCGGCGTTTGCCTTGCCGCTCAAGCTCAACATCCTGGTGGCCATTGCCAGCGCGGTGGCGATCTGTCTGGTGCTGGAGAAGCGCGACGCCAAGCGTACGGGGGCGCACCATGCTTGACCTCGATCCCTGGACGCTGCTCACCATCCTGGCCATGGGGGTGGTCACCGTGATCACACGCGGTTTCTTTTTTCTCTCCGACAACGACTGGTCGTTGCCACACTGGGCCCAGCGCGGCCTGCAGTACGCCCCGATCGCCGCGCTGTCGGCGGTGGTGCTGCCCGAAGTCGTGATGACCGAGGGGGTCTTGATCCAGACCTGGCAAGACGCCCGCCTGTTTGCGGCGGCGGCGGGTCTGGCCTGGTTTTACTGGCGGCGCGGGGTGCTGGGCACCATTGTGTCGGGCATGGCGGTGTACCTGCCGTTGCACCTGGGGCTGGGCTGGTGAGCGGGTTTTGCGGCGCGGCCCCGGAGGTGGGACAATAGCGGGTTATCCCTGCCATGTGCTGCATTTCATGCTCCCTTAAGCTGGCGGCGCCAGACTGAAGGTTTTTTGCGTGACGCTGGCTCGCCCATGGGGCCCCTCCAATCTCCCGAACCATGACTTCTCCTGCTGCACATCCCGAGGCCGCCGCGCCGTTGATTTCGGTGTTGATACCGGCCAAAAACGAGGCGGGCAACATCGGTCAGCTGGTGGCCGAGGTGTCGGCTGCGCTGAAGCCGGTGTGCGCTTTTGAAGTGGTCCTGGTGGATGACGGGAGCACCGACGGCACCGCCGCCGAATTCATCCAGAGCTGCCAGGACCTGGGTGCCCAGGGCCAGCTGCTGCAGCACAAGGCCAGCGTGGGCCAGAGCACGGCCGTGGCCACGGCGGCCCGCCATGCGCTGGGCCGCTTCCTGGTGACCATCGATGGCGATGGCCAGAACGACCCGGCCGACATCCCGGCCTTGTTGCGTGCGGCGGAGGAGGTGGAGTCGTCGGCGGAACACTTTTGCATCGCCGGTTACCGCAAGAACCGCCAGGACACCGAGTGGAAGAAGTTCCAGTCGCGCATCGCCAATGGCGTGCGCCAGCGCATCCTGAACGACCAGGTACCCGACACGGGTTGCGGGCTCAAGCTGATCCCCAGGCAGACCTGGGCCGTGCTGCCGTATTTTGACCACATGCACCGTTTCATCCCGGCCCTGGTGTGCCGCATCGGCGGCACGATCCGCGTGGTGCCGGTGAACCACCGGGCACGCCACGTGGGCGTGTCCAAGTACACGGCCTGGAACCGCCTGTGGGTGGGTCTGGTCGACATGGCCGGTGTCGCCTGGCTGGCGCGCCGGGCCAAGCACCCTGTGTTGGCGGGGCACCAGCGGGTGGCACCCGCCGCCGCTGTTGATGAAAAGTCTTCTTAAGCCCCTGTTGCTGGCCCTGGTCCTGGGCCTGGCGTTTTTCTCGATTCACCTGGGCTGGTGGGGCCCGGTCACGGAAGACGTGTTGCTGCAGCGCCTGTTTGCCCAGCACTGGATGGTGGCCTGGCCGGTGTTCATCTTGGGCTCCACGGTGTACACCGCCCTGGGCGGGCCGCGCCAGGTGCTGGCGCTCAGCTGCGGCGTCTTGTTCGGTGGGCTGAACGGCGCGCTGATCGGCACCCTGCTGACCGGTCTGGGGGCTTTGCTCACCATGGTGGCGGTGCAGCGCCTGAGCCTGACCTGGGTGCGTGAGCGTTATGCCAGTCGCATTGCGGTGGTCAAGGCGGTGCTGGCGGAGGACACCTGGATCTGGGTGTGTGTGATCCGGCTCATGCCGGTGGGCAGCAACCTGGTCACCAACATCGCAGCGGCTTTGTCGGAGCTGCGGCTGGTGTCGGTGTTTTTTGGCAGCCTGCTGGGGTACCTGCCGCAAATGCTGATTTTCAGTTTTGCGGGCGCCGGCTTTGCCTTGCACGACAGCTCCCAGCTCTGGATCAGCCTGGCCATGCTGGTGTTGTCCACCGCGCTGGGGCTGTACCTGTACCACCACGGATTCAAACAGCGCCTGAAACGGTACCGAAACACCCCCGCGCAGCCTTCGGCGTCACCCCCTCAAGGGGGCGCAGCGAGCGGCCCGGCCAAGCCGGTTGCGCCGCTGCCCGGGACGGCGCTCTCCCGCCAGAAACCGCATGACACCTGAAGTGAACACCCGTCGCCAAACCTTGTTCTGGATCGCGGCCACGGTGGTCGTGCTGTTCCTGGGCGTGGGCCTGCGCTACCCCTGGCCGGCCGACGAGCCCCGGTTTGCGCAGATCGCGCGCGAGATGGTGGAGAGTGGCCAGTGGCTGTTCCCCACGCGCGGTGGCGAGTTCTACCCCGACAAGCCGCCGGTGTTCATGTGGATCAGCGCGGCCTTTTTTGCGCTGATCGGCCACCTCAAGGTGTCGTTCCTGCTGCCCAGCGCGTTGGCTGCGGTGGGCACTCTGCTGCTGGTGCACGATCTGGGCAAACGCCTGTGGAACCCGCAGGTGGCCTTCTGGGCGGTGGTGATTCTGGCCTTCACGCCGCACTTTTTGCTGCAAGGCAAAGCCGCGCAGATCGATGCGCTGGTCACCTTCTGGATCACGCTGGGCTGCTACGGCCTGGTGCGCCATTTCATCACCGGGCCCCACTGGCGCTGGTATTTCGTGAGCTGGGTGGCCATGGGCCTGGGCATCATGACCAAGGGCGTGGGTTTTCTGCCTTTGTTGATGTTGTTGCCGCTGGCGCTGTGGGTGAAAAACCCGCTCGGGGCTTCAACGGTCGACAAGGTCTGGCGCTGGCGCGCCGCCGCCGGCTTGCTGGTGTTGCTGCTGACCGTGGCCTGCTGGCTGGGACCCATGCTGTGGCAGGTGCATGTGCAGGGCACCGACGAACTGCTGGCCTACCGCAACAACATCCTGTTTCGCCAGACGGCCGAGCGGTATGCCAACGCCTGGGGGCACATCAAGCCCTGGCATTATTTCCTGACCCAGGCCATGCCGCTGGTGTGGTTCCCGCTGCCTTTTGTGTTGCTGGCGCTGGTCAAGCCGCTGGTGACGTTGCTGCGCACCGATACCAAGCTGCGGGTGCTGCTGGTCTGGGTGGCGCTGGTGGTGGTGTTTTTCTCCATCAGCAAGGGCAAGCGAGAGGTCTACATTTTCCCGGCGCTGCCCATGCTGGCGCTGGTGGTGGCGGTGCTGTGGCACAACGCCCGCGACACCCGACCGGCGCGGGTGCTGGCGGCCGTGCTGCCCTGGGTGCTGGGTCTGGTCGCGGTGGGCGTGGGCGCGCTGGGGGCGGTGATCCAGTGGGCGCCGCACAAGCTCTCGGCCCGCTTGCAGGCGTACGGTGATCTGCTGGACACCCTGGGCCTGCCGCTGGTGGGCCTGGGTGTGGTGTTGCTGGTGTTGCTGGTGGGCCTGCGACGGCGCGACCTGTTTCTGCGCATGGCCGTCAACAGCCTGGCGATCTGGGTGTTTGTGTCGCTGGTTGCCTGGCCCCGGGTGGACCCGCACCGCACGCCGCAGCAGATCATGGTGGACGTGGAGGAGCATATGCCGGCGGGCGCCGAGCTGGGTCTGCTGCAGTTCAAGGAGCAGTTTCTGCTGTTCAGCCAGCGCCAGCTGACCCACTTCAGCTACCTGTCGCCCTTGCCTGAGCAGGAGCGGCGCGCCTGGGCCTGGGTGCACGAAGCCCCGAACCGCTTGGTGCTCACGCCCACCGATGCACCCCTGAGCTGTTTTGACACAACGCGCGCCATTTCGCTGGGCGAGGCGCACCGCCGCGAGTGGGTGCTGCTGGGCAGCGCATCGCTGAACGCCACCTGCGAGCCGCCCTTGCGCGACAAGCGCTATGTTTACCAGCCCCGCCTGGAGGGGGTTTTGCCATGAGCGATCACGCCACATCGCCTGCGCTGCAACGGGTGCTGGTCACCGGTGCGGCCGGCTTCATCGGTTTCCACCTGTGCCAGCGCCTGCTCGACCTGGGCTATGCGGTCGAGGGGCTGGACAACATGAACACCTACTACGAGCCCGAGCTGAAGCGGGCGCGCCTCGCGCTGCTGCGCCAGCGGTCGGGCTTTGTGCTGCACGAGGTGGATCTGGCCGATCGCGAGGGCATGGCCTTGCTGTTCAAGCAGGGGCGTTACGACGGCGTGGTGCACCTGGCCGCCCAGGCCGGGGTGCGCTATTCGGTGGAAAACCCGATGGCGTATCTGGACAGCAACCTGGCGGGCATGCTGACGGTGCTCGAAGGTTGCAGGCACAACCATGTGCAGCACCTGGTGTACGCGTCGTCGAGTTCGGTCTATGGTGCGGCCACCGAAATGCCGCTGCGCGAAACCCACAACACCGACCACCCGATCTCGCTTTACGCGGCCAGCAAAAAAGCCAACGAGTTGATGGCGCACAGCTACAGCCACCTCTACCGTTTTCCCGCCACCGGCTTGCGCTTCTTCACGGTGTACGGGCCATGGGGCCGGCCCGACATGGCCATCTTCAAGTTTGTGCGCGCGGTGATCGATGGTCAGCCCATCGATGTCTACAACCATGGCGACATGCTGCGCGATTTCACCTATGTCGACGATGTGGTGGAGGCCGTGGTGCGGGTGCTGGGCCGGCCGCCTGCGGTGGTGGCCGATGCCGTGCCCCACCAGGTGCTCAATGTGGGCAACAACGGCCCGGTGCCGCTGCTGGACTTCATTGCCTGCATCGAGCAGGCCACGGGCCTGCCGGCCGTGAAAAATCTGTTGCCCATGCAGGCGGGCGATGTGCCCAAGACCTGGGCCGACACCTCGGCGCTGGAGCGCGCCTATGGCCTGCGACCCCACACCAATCTGCTGCTGGGCGTGCAGCGTTTTGTGGACTGGTACCGCGGTTATTACGGCTTGCCGGCAGCCAAGGCCTGACGTTTTGCCGCACCGCGCTGCAGCCAGGGCTGGCTGAGGCGCCAGCCGGCGATGGAGATGCCGGAGCAGATCAGCAGCGTCCACAGGGTGTGGCTGGGGTGGTGGGCGCCGCGCAGGGTCTGGGTGGTGCCTGCGAGCAGGCCCACCAGCAGAATGAGCGCCAGCCAGCGCCAGCCGGTGCGGGTTTCACGCTGTGTGCTTGCGGGGGCGTGCAGCCAGGGCAGGCACAGGGCGAAGAAGGCCAGGGCGCTGGAGGCATGACCGCCGGGGAAGCAGCGTCCACCGCCGCCATCGCCCACCCCGATCAGCCAGTGTGAAACGTAGCGGGCGCTGCCGCCAAAGGCTTGCAAGTCCCAGGGGCAGCTGGTGCGGCTGTTGATCTTGACCAGGTTGACCGTGAGCAGGGACAACAGCACCAGGCCCACCAGCAGCAGCTTTTCCCGGCGGGGCATGCCACTGGTTTTCGAGGGCCAGATGGCCCAGACCACCATCACCAGAAACAGGCCCTGCGCACCCACCCGAACCTGGTCGTGCAGCACGTGGGAAAGCAGCCACTGGCCTTTCAGCGGAAAACCCTCGGGGGTTCCGATGGCTTGCATGACCACCATGTCCAGGCCGGTGAAGTCCCACAGCAAGGTGAAGGCCAGCAGACCGAGCCAGGCCAGCGACAAAGGCAGTGAGCTGTGGGGTGACAGGAGCCGCGCGCCGGTCGTGGGTGAGGCGGGCGATGCGAGAGGCGGGGTTTGCATGCCGGCAGGTTAGGCCGGGCACTTTAAGGCAACCTTAACGGGCGTCGGGATAATGGTTGTTTTGAACTGGGGGCCTCACTGGCCCGTTGTCGCCATGCGTGCACTTGTGGTGGAAGATGATCCGGGCATCGCCGGGGGATTGAGCGAGTCGTTGCGGCG